>NZ_JAACGC010000017.1:0-66621 GCF_029237385.1 Aeromonas sp. 1HA1 | reverse complement strand
GATTGGCGAGGCCGATACCCTGGAAAAGCTCGAAGCCCTGCTGCCATGGAACGTCCCGCTGGAGCCGATTGCAAAAAAAGTGGCGCAATACGGTAAAGGCAAGTAGGTCGATTTAACGGCGCTTACGGTATCTGACGGCGCCATTTGGAGATTGTTGGCAAGGAGAGTCTGCTGACCCACGGCTACCCCTGATAGAGGTAGAGATGCAGCCGCTCTATGATGGGCTCACCGCCAATCTTGCGATCCCGCCGCGCTTGCCGCAGCTTGGGCGGGTAGTGGCCAAGGTGGGTGACGCCGGGCTGTGTGTCCGAGCAGAGCAGCAGGGGCAGGCTCGCCTTGAGCTGCTGCTTGCGGGGTTCCCGGTCCTGCCAGAGCAGGTTGATCATGGGGTGGGTCTTGACCGGTCGCCGGATCCTGAGCTCGGCATCGGCAGGCAGGCGGCGAAGGTCATAGACCTCCTGATCCACCATCTTGCTCCACTCCTCGTTGTTGGAGAGCGCCGGTATGTAGCGGCGGCTGCGCTCCAGCATCTCCAGCACCTGCACCCGGCTGAGGCGATTGATGCTCTGCTTGTCGGCCCAGGTAAAGCCGAGAGAATGCAGCTCTCCCTCCAGCAGGGTCAGCTTGCGGTAGACCTGCAGGGTGATCACCCCGGGCAGGGCCCTGTGTACCAGCTCGAACTTCTCATCGCGCCCGCCGGCCTGTTGCACCAATGTCTTGAAAGCGAGTTTACGGGTGTTGATCTCGTCTATCAGTGGGCGCAGCTGGCTGGCACTGGCGGCAGAGAAGCGCAGCCAGCCCGGCAGGCGGTGGGTAGCCTTGGTGGAGCAGCCGGGGCGAGCGCTGTGATCCTGATAGGCCACCAGGGTGGCCGCCAGCGCTTCCTCACCGCCCAGATAGCCCACGTCTATCTGCTCGATGGGTTCGTGCTCCTGCCCCTGGGGTACGGCAGGAAGGGGATAGACGTGGGCCTCCAGCAAGGGGAGCTGCTCCACTTGTCGGGTCAGGTGGGCCAGCGCCTCTTCGAGCGCGTCCATCTGTTGACGCAGGGCGGCAGTCGGCGTAAATGTGTCCATCGGCATGTCCTGTGGTCGCCCCTGTTACATCTTCTAAAGAGAGTTGGCAGGGGGTTGGCTGAACTACTGTATAAATAACCATACCAGCATGCCGGAAGTGCGCCAAGCGTCTCCTTAGCGGTGTGCTTGGCGAGGGCGAAAAGCGATAGCCGCTTTAGGGTGTTTTTTTGTATCTATTTGTTAAATAAGGATCAATAAAAGATCCATTAATTAACAACTGAATGTAAACCCCAGGTTGCCTTCCTCGCCTCAGGAGCCCGTGACTGCATAGGCAAGACAAGAAACTGCATAGTTAGAGACATGCCATGCAGGAGAATATGCTGTTGCGCTTTCAGGTGGAATGAAATGGTTATTTAATATTTTAAAATCAATATCTTATGTTTTTTAGGCTGACGATATTCACTATTAGCTTTACTAATGTGTTGTATCAAAATTCGTCAATTGAGTCGCCCGTTCCTCCTGACTAAGCTTTGCGCAACAAATTCGCACCCCGCGCAGACATCATCAAGAGGAGCCACATCATGGCCAACATGGCTTATACCGAGGTAGGTTACCAGCATTCCAGCCAATCGAATCTGGTTGCTCGCGTCAAAATGACAGTGCTGACCTGGCTGGAACGCAGCCGCAGCCGTCGCCAGCTCTCCGAGTTGCCCGAGTACCTGCTCAAGGACATCGGCCTGAACGAATCTGATCGCTATCAAGAGACCACCAAGCCGTTTTGGCGTGGTTGATCAGCCGGGCATGGATGCCTCGTTTTTCTGCTTATCCTGATCTTCCTCTGTCTACCGGCCTGACGCCGGTGCGTGAATGACTGCCTGATATTTTCTCGTCCCTGTCGCTTGCTCTCCTCTTCTCGCCGTTCCCTCGTTTACCCCATGCCTTGCCGACTTGTCGTTATCTGTCGCCATATTTGTATCCTTACTGTTTGAATTTGTTTAAAAACTGATTTTAAGCCCTCACGCCTTGCGTATAATCCGCTCATAGCGTTATTGACAAAAGGGTGAGATGGATGATTCCCCAGCATGACTTTTTGGCCCTGACTCGTCGCCATGAGTGGCAGCTTGAGCCCTTCACATTTGACCTGCCTGGTGGCACCCGGGTGAGCGTGTGGGATACAGGCGTGCTCTGCCTGGAGCCTGCGAAAGGGGGTGATGGGCAGCCGGGGGGGCGCAAGGACATAGTGCTCTCTTGCGGCATTCACGGCAACGAAACCGCCCCCATCGAGATCTGCAACCAGTTGCTGACCCGGCTGCTAAGCGGTGAGCTCAGCGCCCGTCATCGTGTGCTGTTCCTGTTTGGTAACCCGGCCGCCATGAACCTGGGATTGCGGGAGGTGGAGGAGAACATGAACCGGCTCTTTTCCGGTGCCCACAGCAAGGGGGAGGGGCTGTGCAATCAGGAGCGCATTCGCGCCATGCGCCTCGAGCAGTATGTGAGCCGCTTCTTTGCCGATCCGGCCCGGCCCCGTTATCACTACGATCTGCACACCGCCATTCGGGGTTCACGCCACGAGAAGTTTGCTGTCTACCCTTTCCCTCATGAGCGGCCGCACAGCAGGGAGCAGGTGCAGTTCCTCGGTGCTTGCGGGGTGCGCACCATACTGCTCTCCAGCGGCCCCACCACCACCTTCAGCTATTACAGCTCGCACCAGCATGGTGCCCATGCCTTCACGGTGGAGCTGGGCAAGGTGCGCCCGTTTGGTGAGAACGACATGACCCGCTTCATCGAGACCCGTCAGGCCCTGCAGGAGCTGGTGACTAAGGATGAGGTGGTGCTCGAGCCCTGGCGCGCGGATGACTTCACCCTTTTTGCCATCGACCGGGTGATTAACAAGCAATCGGCCCAGTTTCGTTTCCTGTTTGCCAGCGATGTGGACAATTTCACCGAGTTTCCCCAGGGATTTGTGCTGGCTGAGGATGGGGCGCTGCGCTACACGGTAGAAAAGACGCGGGAGGCAGTGGTCTTCCCCAACGCCAATGTGGCCATAGGTCAGCGCACCGTGCTGCTGGTGGTACCGACCCGCTTGTGGGAGTGAACTGATCCTTTCCTGCGCCCGCCACCTGCGTACCGTGGGGCCGGTGGCATCCATTCCGTGGGATTGATCCCGCACCAGCCCGAAAAGGGAGCCCAAAGCGGCTCCCTTTCTCGTCTCTGCTCAGCCGAAAAGTTCAGTGTCTTTCTGAAATTAAAGAAGTTTCTACTGGTCTTACCTGGTTAAATTATGTTGCCCTTTGATTAACATGTTATTTACATTCTCAGGGTCACCTCATGGTGGTGACGTTAACAACGGCAAGGAGCCAGTTATGACCCATGTCGACATCCCTTTCCTTCGTTACCTCGATGAGGAAGGGCGCCCGGTCGCGACACTGCCGACCTGGCTGGACAAGGCGATACTGCACACCTTCTACCGCAACATGGTGATGGTGCGCAGCTATGACAAGAAAGCGATAGCGCTGCAGCGAACCGGCAAACTCGGCACGTTTCCCTCCCATTTGGGAGCCGAAGCGGTCGGGATAGGCGTCGGTCTTGCCATGCAGGAGCAGGATGTCTACGTGCCTTACTACCGGGACATGCCCACCCTCTACGTGCGGGGCGTGCCCATGGAGAAAAACCTGCAATATTGGGGCGGGGACGAACGGGGTTGTGTCTTTTACAAGGCCGATGGCGAGCTGTCGGAGGACCTACCCATCTGCGTGCCCATCGCTACCCAGATCACCCATGCTGCCGGCATAGCGGCGGCCTTCAAGTTGCGCAACCAGCCTCGCGTTGCCGTGGTCACCATAGGTGACGGCGGCACCTCCAAGGGTGACTTCCTGGAGGGACTCAACTGCGCTGGAGTTTGGCATCTGCCCATGGTGATGATCATCAACAACAACCAGTGGGCCATTTCTGTGCCGCGCAAGTTGCAGTCGAGCGCCCCCACCCTGGCCCAGAAAGGGATGGGGGCAGGGGTGCGCAGCATTCAGGTTGACGGCAATGATGTGGTGGCCGTCTATGATGCCACCCGCATTGCCGTGGAGCGTGCGCGCGCCGGCAAGGGCCCGACCCTCATAGAGGCAATCAGCTATCGGCTGGGGGATCACACCACGGCCGACGATGCGACCCGCTATCGCGATGCCGCCGAAGTCGAGGCCGCCTGGGCCAAGGAGCCGGTCAAGCGGCTGCGCCAGTTCATGGCCGAGCAGGGCTGGTGGGATGAGCATCAGGAGCAGGCGCTGCTGGCCGAGGCGAGCCGGGAGGTTGATCGCGCCGTGGCTGCCTATGAAGGTACGGCCCCGCAGGCGCCGGAAACCCTGCTCGACTATCAATTTGCCGAGTTACCCAAGGATTATCGCGGGCAGCGCCAGCGCATCATTGCCAAGGGCATGCAGCGCCACGCTGGGGGGGAACACTCATGATCGATGAGATGGGACTGCAGGATGCCATCAAGCCGGCGTGGTGTGGCGACATGGCACGCAATGGGAATGGGGAGGCAGCATGAGTGAAATGACACTGCTCGAGGCGATCAATCTGGCGCTGCATCACGAGATGGAGCATGACCCCGATGTGGTGGTGCTCGGTGAGGACGTGGGGGTCAACGGCGGGGTGTTTCGCGCCACCGTCGGCCTGCGCGACAAGTTTGGTTTCAAGCGGGTGATCGATACGCCGCTCGCCGAGGGGCTGATCGCCGGGGTGGCCGTCGGCATGGCGACCCAGGGGCTCAAGCCGGTGGCCGAGTTCCAGTTTCAGGGCTTCATCTTTCCCGGCATGGAGCAGATCATCTGCCAGGCGGCGCGGATGCGTAACCGCACCCGTGGCCGCCTCTCCTGTCCCATCGTTTACCGCTCTCCTTATGGCGCCGGTATCCACTCGCCGGAGCATCACAGCGAGAGCGTCGAAGCCCTGTTTGCCCATATTCCGGGGCTGCGGGTCGTGATCCCCTCCAGTCCGAGGCGGGCCTATGGCTTGCTGCTGTCGGCCATTCGCGACCCGGATCCCGTGATGTTCTTCGAGCCTGATCGTATCTATCGCTCCATGAAGTCGGATGTGGTGGATGACGGTGTCGGCCTGCCGCTGGACGTCTGCTTCACCCTGCGGCCGGGACGGGATATCACCATGGTTGCGTGGGGAGCCTGCATCCAGGAGGTGATGCGAGCAGCGAGCCTGCTGGCGGAACAGGATATCCAGTGTGAAGTGCTGGATCTCGCCACCATCAAACCCCTCGACATGGAGAGCATTCTGGCCTCGGTGCGCAAGACGGGGCGTCTGCTGGTGGTGCATGAGGCGTGCGGCAGCTTCGGCGTGGGCGCAGAGATAGTGGCGCGGGTCACCGAGGAGGCGTTGACCTCTCTCAAGGCACCGCCAAGGCGCCTTACCGGGGTGGATGCCGCCGTGCCCTACTACCGCAACGAAGAGTATTACCTCATCACCGAGCAGGATATCGCGGACGCGGCTCATCAGCTGATGGAGAAGTGGCTATGAAATTTTTCAAATTACCGGATCTGGGCGAAGGCTTGGCCGAGGCCGAGATAGTCGAATGGAAGGTGAGTGCCGGCGATACAGTGAGTGTCGATCAGGTGCTGTTGTCGGTAGAAACCGCCAAGGCACTGGTGGATGTGCCCTCGCCGGTGGCGGGGGTGATCGCCAGGTTGTGCGGGCAGGAGGGCGACATACTCCACATCGGTGCGCCGCTGGTGGAGTTCGAAGGTGGCGAGGATGACGGCACTGTGGTTGGCAAGGTCAGTGCTCATCAACAGCATATTGAGGACCACTTCGTGGTGGGTGCCATCGCCCCGGGTGGCAGCCTGGTACAAGCCATGCCTGCCGTGCGCCTGCTGGCGCAAAAGTTGGGACTGGATATCGACCGGATCAAGGGCAGTGGCAGCGCCGGTATGGTGACAGAGCAGGACGTGCAGAGCGCCTTCGAAGCGCTGCAGAGCAGCGGCAACGAATTTCTCAAGGGCTCGCGCCGGGCCATGGCCAAGGCGATGGAACTCTCCCATCAGACAGTGGTGCCGGTCAGCATTACCGACGAGGTAGATCTGCGTCACTGGCGGCCGGATGAGGATGTGACGGTACGCCTCATCAAGGCCATTGGCGTTGCCTGTCGTGCTGAGCCCTCCATGAACGCCTGGTTTGACGGCGATACCCTCTCAAGGCGGCTGTTCAGCGAGGTCAACGTCGCAATCGCGGTGGACTCCCGGCATGGGCTCTATGTGCCAGTGATGGAGAACGTGGCAGAGCGGGAGGGGGCGGACATCCGGCAGGGGCTGGATCGCATGATCGCCGATGTGAAAGCGCGTGCCGTGCCGCGGGAGATGCTGCAGGGAGCGACCATCACCCTCACCAACTTCGGTGCTATCGCCGGTCGCTATGCCAGCCCCATAGTGACGCCACCTCAGGTCGCCATCATTGGCGCCGGCAAGTTGTTCGAGAAGGTGGTGTTCATCCACGGTGAGGCTCGTCCGGTCAGGGCACTGCCATTGTCGATGACGTTTGACCACAGAGCTTGCACTGGCGGTGAGGCTGCACGCTTCCTCAAGATCCTGGTTCAGGCACTGGAAGCTCCCGCGCTATAAACCCTTGTGCCCTGCCGTCGGCAGGGCACAAATTTGTTTGCGTAATCCCCAAAGCCACGTATAATCTAAATCAGCTTGAAAGGGCGAAAGTTATGTCAATGAATATGATGTTTTACATCTTTTCCTGTTGTTCATAAGTTAATCCCGTTTTTGAGCTTTATCCGCTGAAAAGCATAAGTAATTATTTGAATACAGGTTATAGATATGTCTAACATGATCACCGGTACCGTTAAGTTTTTCAACGAAACCAAAGGTTTTGGCTTCATCCAGCAAGAAAACGGCCCGGACGTTTTCGTTCACTTCAGCGCTATCAGCGGTAACGGTTTCCGTACCCTGGCTGAAGGTCAGCGCGTACAGTTCTCTGTGACCCAAGGTCAGAAAGGCCCGCAGGCTGAGAACGTAACTGCTCTGTAATTCTTACAGAATTTAAGAAAGCCGTGGTGCCTCTGGTTCCACGGCTTTTTGTTTATAGGGGTTTTTTAGGCTTGTATCGACCTCACTTTCACCGCCGTCTCTCACCATGATCCCATCACTCCTACTGGCCGCCAGCCTGCTCATGTCCGTCGACACTGAGGCACAGAATGCGTTTGCCACCGAAGCGAAAGCCGTGTGTCAGCAATTTGTACAAGTTCGCCTGGGAAGCATGAGCATACCCGATGAGATCAAGGCTCAGCCTTTGCCGAAACGGGAAGGTGAATGGATGGTCGATGGCAAAATAAAAGGACCCGAAGGTCCTTTGTTGTTTGCCTGTCTGTTGCGGCAGGGCTCACGCTGGGAGTTGCTCAACTTTTCACTCTGGGCCCCGCAGGCGATCAAAGCGGTTTGAGTGCGACGATCAGATGCTGCAGATGCTCAACCATGGTCATGCCAAAAGGAGTCAGGTAGCCGCCATCTTCTGCGCTGATGAGACCTTGCTGATGCAGGCGTACAGCTGCCTGGCACAGCTCGTCAGACATGTCACTGCGCAACTTGATCCCCAGGCTCATGTTGGCCGGATCAAAGCATGCCAGTATTTTCAAGTCGTTTATAAAGTCGTTAGAAATCTGGTCGATCCCAATCATGAATGCACTCCTTACGCTAAAGATGTATGCAAACTAGCATTCCCGGATCCACTTTAGTGGGCGCTGGTTCAAACTATTGGGCTTTCTCTGGCGTCCCCCTGCCTGAACGCTGTTTTTTTGGGCATTGCCCTCCGATTTGAGCCGTGAAAATGTGAGTCCGCTCGCCAGCAGTCAAACATGATAGGATAAGGGCCTCCTTTGTCTTTCTGGCCGAACACAGTTGATCGGCCTTCCAGTTCAAGGCGTCCCTCATGGTTAAGATCACGCTAGTATCACTGCTTCACTCTCTCGGCCCCCGTTTCCCTGTCTATCCCACCTCTCTGTTGCTGCCGCTGCTTGACCAGCATCAGGGCGATGTCTGGCTGCCTGCAATCAAGGGATCGGATGTGGCCTCCTTGCGTCGACATGGCAAGGGGGCGGCTGCGCAAACCCTGGCGCCGCTGACTGCGGGCTGGTGTGACTTTGCTGCCAGCGATGTCGGGGCGACCCCCGAGCTGGATGCCCTTGCCAACTATGACACCGAGATGATGGACAACCTGCTGATGTACTGGCATAGCCCGGCCAAGATAAACAGCCCGATCACCGATAATCTGTTCGAGCTGCGCCGCGAGGTGGTGGACGAGGCCCATGGCAGCAGACTGGCCAGCGCCTGGGAGCAGCAACAGCAATTGCGGTTCGAGCAGATCATGCAGGGCGTGCAGGCAGGGCGGGATCAACTCTGCTTCGTCGAGGTGGAGTCTGCCTACTGGTTGCGCCAGCGTTGCTGCGAGACGGTGGAGATCACCCTGGTAACGCCTGAACTGGGCTGACATTGCCGAAAAATAGGTGACCGACCTCTCATACTGGACAAGCCGTCAGCAAGATGTGAACATGGCGCCCTTTATTGAAAGAGAGACTTGGCCAATGAGCTATGAATTGAGCGAAACCGAGCGCAATGCTGCGCTGCAACTGAACGCTGACTACCGCTACGAGCACTTCATCAGCAAGCTGGTCGAGCACGAAGAGCTGTTCGTCCTGACCGACGAGCACGGTGTCATGATGCTGACCACCGACGATGAAGATTGCATTCCGGTATGGCCGCACCCCGAGTACGCCCAGGCGTGGGCCGAGGGTGAGTGGGCCGAGTGCAAGCCGCAGTCCATCACCCTCAAGGTGTGGCTGGAGCGCTGGGTCGACGGTATGGAGCAAGACGAGCTGTGTGTTGCCGTGTTCCCGACTCCGGATCAGGAAGGTATAGTGCTGGAGCCGGCCGACGTGGCCGACGCCATTGCCGAGAAGCAGGCCAAGCGCGCTTAATCGCTCCTGAGCTTCCCTTGCAACCCTGGTTGCAATAAAAAGACCCCGCCAACGTGCGGGGTCTTTTGTTTTCGGCTCTATGGGCTGCGTCTTTTTGGGGGCGAGACCCATGACTGGGTGAGCAGCCTCAGTGCTGCTGGTAGCGGGTGTCGGTCAGGGTGACGGCGGGGAAGGTCTTGCCGCTCTTGATGGCTGCCCTGGTTTCCGCTTTCGCCTGCTCGTCAATCCAGAACAGGCCACCATAGCTGTAGCCGCTATTTCCGCCGTCGAGTGGCCAGTAGAGCTGCTCGCTCTTGGGGGGCGCCGGCACCTTGGGCAGTTTGATCCAGCGCCAGGCTCCTTCCCGGGTGTAGGGCACCTGATAGGCTGGCACGAAGCTGGCGAGCTCATAGAGCCGCTGCTGGATCTGCCGTGAAAGGGCCGCTTTTTTTGCGAAGTCGAACTCCTTGTCGTACTGCTCCACCAGCGCCGTGATGGCGTCGTCATCGATGTTCATGATGTTGTTGGTCTGGGGTTTGTTGGCATTGAACTTGTGGAAAAATTCCCAATAAGCGGGGTAGCGGCCGCCACTCCAGGCCATCCAGGCGCTCTGATGTTTTTTCTCCAGCATTGATTTGAAACCGGCTGAGGCATCCATCAGGTTGAGCTCCAGATTGAGCCCTGCCTTCTTCGCCTCTTCTCGCAGCAAGGTGAGCCGCTGGGCATGTTCTGCGGTGGTGTAGGTGATGGAGAGGGTCAGTGATTGCCCCTTGTCATTTTGCAAAATCCCCTGCGGCCCCACCTTGTTGAAACCGGCCTTGGCAAAGTATTCCCGTGCCAGTTTGGGGTCGAATGGACGGGCCTTGAGCTCGCTGTTGGTAAACTCCCCCTGACCCGATCCATAGCTGTTGAGGCGCTGGTAATCCCCCCGCAGCAGGGTGGTGAGCATCTTGTCGAGGTTGAGGGCATGCTGGATGCCGAGCCGCACATCGAGATTGCTCAGCAGTGGATCGGCGGTGTTGAGATAGAGCCCCATCGGCGATTGCGGGGTCTGGTTGTAGAACCAGGCCCGCTCGATATAACCCTTCTCGAACGCCGCTGTTTTGGTCTTGTCGTGCCACCAGTTGGGCATGTTCAGCGGGAAGGTGTCGAGATCGCCGCGCAGGAAGTGTTGCCAGGCGATGTTCTGATCCCTGAGCACCTTGATCTCGATCCGCTCCGGATTGAAGCGATGCTGGAAATAGCGCTCTTCATCCCCCCACCAGTTTTCAATTCGCTTGAAGGTGACCGACTTTCCTTTTTTCAGCTGGTCGATCTGATAGGGGCCGGTGACCGGCAGCACCTTCCAGTTGTACTCCTTGACCCAGTTTTCGGTGAGCTTGATGGCGTGGCTCGGCTCCGGGCTGATGGGCAGCGACTCCAGCAGGTCCTGGCGGCTCTTTTCGGTACCGCTGGTGATGGCCAGGGTGTGATCATCAAACTTGGTGATGTCGGTTATCTGGGTGCTGTAGTAGTTGTTGTACCAGGGGTCGTTGATCTCTTTGCTACGCATCATCTTGAGGGTAAAGAGCCAGTCATCGGCGGTGACTGGCTGGCCGTCTGACCAGCGTGCCTTGGGATTGATGCGAAAATAGAGGGTCTTGTTGTCGGCACCGAAGGCCCATTCGCTTGCCAGCATGGGCATGGGGTTGCCGGTCACCGGATGGGTGCTCAGCAGTGGCAGGTTGGTCTCCCGCACGTAGCCGGCAAACCCGCCGTTGGAGTCGGGGCCAAATTTGCGCAGGGTCAGGGGAAAGCTGGTCATAAAGGTGCGAAACGTGCCGCCGCGCTTGGCAGCCGGATCGGCATAGACCGGATCCGTGTTGTTGCTCTCCCATTTCAAGTCAGCGGGCAGCGTGGCACTCCAGCCAAACGGGCTCCAGCACAGCGTCAGGGTGATGGCGGTGGCGCGTATGAAGTGGGGGAGGCAACGCCCCCCGGCGGTGATGGTCGATGGCATATCCTTGCTCTCTCCTGATGGTCTGCTTCCTGCAGGTCATGCTTTGGTGACGCCAGTCCCGATGGGGGACTGGCTCATCATGAAAATTTAATCCTGTCAGGTCAATGGGATGACGTAAATAAGCAGGTGGTTATCAAGTTGCGCTCTGTGGTTTGAACCAGCGCAGTCGGCCACCCAGCAGATGGACCACAAAGCCGAGCAGTACCAGGCCAGCGCCCAGCCACTGCAAGGCGGTCGGGTGTTCATCAAGCAGGATAGCGGCCGCCACCAGGCCGACACAGGGGATCAGCAGGGAGAGCGGTGCTACTTGCGCTACCGGATAGCGTATCAGTAGCCGTCCCCACAGGCCGTAGCCAAGCCAGGTAGCAACATAAGAGAGATAGAGCACGCACAGTAATCCTTGCCAGCTGAAATTGAGCAAGCTGCTGGCAATGCGCTCCGGCCCCTCGAACAGCCAGGAGAGGGCGAAAAATGGCAATATCGGCACCAGACCAGCCCAAGCGATGAGGCTGGGCAGGGAGGTGTGATAACGCAGACCAATCTGGCGATTGATGACGTTGCCAAGACCCCAGCAGGCAGCGGCGCACAGTGTCAAGACGAAGCCGAGCAGGGTGAGGTTGCCCTCGCCGTTTGTGGCGATGAGATAGAGGCCGAACCCCGCCAAAGGCAGTGCTACCCAGTGGTGAGGCTGCCAGCGCTCCCCCAGCCAGATCATGGCAAACAGCAGGGTGAACACCACCTGGGATTGCAGCACCAGCGAGGCCATGCCCGCGGGCATACCGAACTTCATGGCACTGAACAGAAACGCGAACTGGCCCAGACTGATGGCACCGCCATAGGCCAGCAGCCAGCGCCAGGGGGGGAATGCCTTCCAGTCCCCACTTGATGGCGACGAAGTTGAGCCCTCAGCAGAGGATGACCAGGGCGGCCAGACACTTGTCCTTGGTTTGCATGGTTGAAATCCTTGTCATCAGAGGGGCGGCGACTGGCGGTCCGCAGTTATCGGCAAGGGGGGGAGCATACCCTTGGGCATGTGGTGAGTGTCAAGGTGAAAGACCCGTTTGGAAGTTCCTGGTAGAGGGGTCGATGGCGGATCCTGGTGGCAAGGTCAGGGCAGATCAGGCCGCAACGCAGTGCAGGGTGATCCCCTTGGCCGCGATGGCCGCACGCATGGGGGCGGGCAGGGCATCGTCGGTGACCAGCACCTTGATCTGGCCCGGCGCGCCGAGCTGGCTCGGGTGGATGGCGCCAAATTTGCTGCTGTCGGTGATCACCACATTGGTCATCCCCTTGGCCAGCACGCTGTTGACCACGTCGGCCCGCATCATGTCGCGGCCGGTAAAGCCCACCTCGGGGTGAAAACCGTCGACCCCGATAAAGGCCTTGGAGAAGTGTACCTGCTCGATACACAGGCGCGTCAGCGGCCCCACCACGCTTTCGCTCTGATGCTGGAACAGCCCGCCGAGCAGTACCACCTGAGCCGGGGTGTCTTTGAGCAGATGGGCGATATAGCTGCTGATGGTGATGATGGTGACCCGTTTGTGCAGGGCGAGGTGGCGCGCCAGCATGGCGTTGGCGCTGCCCCCTTCGATAAAGACCGTCTCGCCATCGTCCACCAGCTGGGCTGCGCGCTCGGCGAGGCGCTCCTTGAGCAGGTAGTTGATGTTCATCCGGGCATCCGGGTCATCGGTCTCCAGCGCCATGGCCGAGCCGTGTACCCGTCTGAGCAGCCCCTGTTTCTCCAGCGCGGTGAGGTCGTTGCGTACCGTCACCTCTGACACGCCGGTGTGTTGGGCGAGCTCACTCACGCTCATCTTGCGAGCCTGATGGACCAGCGTGAGGATCAGTTGGTGGCGTGGATTCATGGTGCGCTCGTATGCAAGGTGGTAGATAGCGGCAAGCCACCCGAGGGTGGCTTGCCAATCATATGACGTCACAGGCGCCATGGGGTGCGCCCCGTCAGAGACTGTGCTCGGTGCGGGCGATGATATCATCTTGCGCATCCGGGGATAAGGCGGTGAAGAAGGCCGAATAGCCCGCCACCCGTACCACCAGATCCCGGTACTGATCCGGATTGGCCTTGGCCGCCAGCAGGGTTTCGCGCGAGACGATGTTGTACTGCACGTGCCACCCCTTGTGCACCTCGAAGAAGGTGCGCAGCAGGCTCATCAGCTTGGCTTTGTCCCGCTCGTTCTCAAGGCTGGCCGGGCTCAGCTTCTGGTTGAGCAGCACCCCGCCGAGGATAGCCGCCGTGGGCAGCTTGCCGATGGAGTTGAACACCGCCGTCGGGCCGAGACGATCCGAACCCGAGGAGGGGCTGGCCCCTTCCGCCAGCGGGGTGCGGGCGTGGCGACCATCCGGGGTGGCCAGGGTGGCCGCACCGAACGGCACGTTGGCGGAGATGGAGGAGGTGCCGGCGTAGTAGGTGCCGCCGATGGGGCCGCGCCCGAAGCGGGTGTTATGCAATCCTTTTAGCTCATCGATATAGCTCTGGTAAGCCTGCACCAGCAGCAGGTCTACCTCGTCCAGATCGTTGCCATATTTGGGGGCGGCATTGGTGAGGCGCTGGCGCAACTGCTCCCCCGCCAGCCCGGCAAAGTCTTGCTCCAGCGCGGCAGCCAGCTCTTGCTGCCCCACCACACCCTGTTCGAACACCAGTTTCTTCAGGGCCGCCAGACTGTTGCCGAGGTTGGCAATCCCCACCTGCAGACCGGAGACCCAGTCATAGACGGCGCCCCCCTCCTTGATGGTCTTGCCGCGCTCGATGCAGTCATCCACCAAGGTGCTGCAGAGGATGTCGTGGGCCTGCGCCTCCAGCACGCTGTCGACCACGCAGTCGATCTCGATGGATTTGCGGGTGAAGTAGCGCACCTGCTCATCCCAGCGGGCCATCACCTCGTCAAAGTTGCCAAAGGTTCCATCTCGCAGCGACTGGGATTGGGGCAGGAATACCTGGCCTGTGGTGGCATCGCGACCGCCATCGAGGGAGGCCAGCAGGATGCGGGCGAAGTTGATAAAGCTCATGCCGGTGCAGCGGTAGCCCCACTTGCCGGGCACGGCGGTCTCGATGGCGGCGTAGTGGTGTGCATCCTCCACGCTCACCCCGAGCTTGATGAACTCGGGGATCACCACCTCGTCGTTGTTGAAGGCGGGCATGCCAAAGCCGCAGCGGATCACCTGAATGCAGGCGTCGAGGAAGTCCTCGCTCATCCCGGCGTGGTAGCGCACCGAGAGGTTGGGCTGGGTCGAGCGCAGCTGGCCGCAGGACTCCAGAATGGCGTAGGAGAGGCCGTTGACCGCGTCATGGGCCGCGCCATCGCGCCAGTTCTGGCCGCCGATGGTGACGTTCTGGTAGAGGGGGCTGCCGGCGGAGGCCTTGGGGTGGGTGCCGGAACGGATCTTGTTTACCTCCAGCAGTTTGAGCCAGCACCCTTGCAGCAGCTCGATGGCGCGAGGGCGTGACAGGGATTCTGACAGCTCCACCTCGCGGCGATACCAGGGGTAGAGGTATTGATCCATCCGGCCAAACGACACCGAGTGGCCGTTGGATTCGATCTGCAGGATGAGCTGGATGAAGTAGCAAAGCTGCAGCGCCTGCCAAAAGGTCTCGGGGGGCTGGTGGGCGATGTGGGCGCAGTTGATCGCTATGGTCTCAAGCTCGCTTCGGCGCTCGGGGCGCAGTTCCTGCGCAGCCATGTCGCAGGCAAGGGTGGCGTAGCGCGCTATGTGATCGCTGACTGCATCCAGAGTGATGGCGACGGCGTGCAGGAACTGCTCGCGCTGCAGATCGGCCCAGTCCGCCAGATCCAGCCGACTGCGCCGCTCGGCCACCTTGGCCTTGAAGCCATCGAGCCCCAGCGTGAGCAGCTCCTCATAGTTGACCGCGAGGTGGGCATCCCCCGAGGTCATGTTGCCCTCGGCCTTGATGATGCCGCTCTCCAGCAGTGCTTTCTGCTCATCGGTAAAGAGGCCGAAGCAGCGATCCTGCACTGTCTGGCCACGCCAGAAGGGGGTGAGGGCGTGGATGATCTCCTTGTCGGTTTCGCTGACCGCAAAACCGGTGCCGGGTCTGTCTGCCAGCTCGTCGATCTCCTTCTCAATCCAGCTCACCGTGTATTCGGGAAACAGCGGCGCCGCCCGTACCTGACTGGCCTGGTTGCCGACGATTAGCTCGTCGTGCTTGATCCAGATGGAGCGTTCCTTGAGGTGATGGGCCAGCGCTAGGGCGCGGCGCACCGGCAGCGGACGGGCGAGGTGAGCCTGATAGGCCTGCGTGTAGTGGCGGGCACGCTCGGTACAGACCGGTGGCTGCACTATGTGGATCAGGCTCTCTTTGTGGGCGCGGATCCGTGGGCTGAGGGTATTGAGGTCGAGCTGGGTCATGATCTTATCCTCTGGTCACAGGGGTCAGCCCCTGACGTTGGGCGTATGCGTGGGCAAAACTGAGTAAATCGGGGTCGTCGAGCGGTGTCTCCGGCGCCTGATAGGGCAGATCCAGCAGGGCATATTTGCCCATCCCCAAGGTGTGGTAGGGGAGGAAGTGGATCTCCTGCACACTGCCGAGACTGGCGGCGGTGTCAGTGATGGCGGTGATCGATGCGCGGTCGGCATTGAAGCCGGGAATGAGCGGCACCCGGATCTGCATCGGCACGCCGTGCTCGGCGAGGCGTTTGAGGTTCGCGATGGGCAACTCCACCTTGCCGCGGGTCCAGTTGAAGAAACGTTCTTTATCCACGTGTTTGAGATCCGCCAGCACCAGATCCAGTGAGGGGAGGCTTGGCTCAATCTGGTGCCAGGGCACATGCAAGCAGCTCTCGACCGCGGTGTGCAGCCCTTCGGCCTTGCAGCGGGCCAGCAGGGCAGCGGCAAAGTCGGGCTGCATAAACGGCTCGCCACCGGAGAGGGTGACACCACCGCCGCTGCGCTCGAAGAAGGGGCGATCCCGCAGTATGGTGTCCATCAGGATGTCCAGCGTTTCATCCCGGCCACACACCTGCAGCGCTTCGCTGGGGCAGAGGCCACGCAGCCGTTCCCTATCCTGTGCACTGAGGGCAGAGCGGGTGAGCTGAATGCCTTCGCTGTCATGCAAGATTGCCGGACAGGCCTGGCTGCAGAGCTGGCATCCCTCGATGCATTGACGCCGGTCGAGCAAGATGTCCGGCTGGGGAGAGCGGCTTTCCGGGTTCTGACACCACAGGCAGGCCAGCGAACACCCCTTGAGAAACACCAGGGTGCGAATGCCGGGGCCATCGTGAGTTGAATATCGTTGCAGGTCGAAAATCATACCGCCTCCTTTTGTTTTTCATTCTATTTGCTTTCATTCGAAAGTTTATTTGATTTTGATCAAGCAATGCGCAGATGTTTTGTCGCTAGAATGGCGACATATTGAACATCCCGTTAAGGAGTTAGAGATGGAGCTGTATCTCGATATCGCCGATGTGGCGGCAGTGCGTCGCTGGTCACGGATCCTGCCGTTGGCCGGTGTCACCACCAACCCTTCCATTACCGCCGCCGGGGGGTTGCCGCTGAGCGAGCTGCTGCCCGCTCTGCGCGACGTGCTGGGGCCCAAGGCTCGGTTGTTTGCCCAGGTGATGGCCAAAACTGAAACCGAGATGGTGCACGAGGCGTTCGCCCTGCGTGAGTTGGACCCGGATCTGGTGATCAAGATCCCGGTATGTGCAGAGGGATTGGCGGCCATCAAGAGCCTGACCGCCAGCGGCGTGCCGACCCTGGGTACCGCGGTCTATACCCCGCTGCAAGGCTGGCTGGCCGCAGTGGCGGGGGCGGAATATGTCGCCCCTTATGTCAACCGGCTGGACGCTCAGGGCGGCGATGGCATTGCCACCGTGCAGGAGCTGCAACAGCTGCTTGAGCTGCACGCACCGAACAGCAAGGTGCTGGCGGCGTCATTCCGTACCCCCCGTCAGGCGCTTGACTGCCTGCTGGCTGGTTGCCAATCCATCACCCTGCCGCTCGATGTGGCCGAACAGTTGCTGACTGTGCCTGCGGTGGATGCGGCATTGGCGAAGTTTGACCAAGATTGGCAGCGGGCTTTTGCCTGAGGTCAGAGGCCTGATTGAGGGAACATAGAGGTGGTGCGGCTGGCGGACTAAGCTATAGAGGACAGCCCGGTTTGACGGGCTGATATCGATGGCTTACCGGAGGTGCCTCATGAGCGACCATCCCCTACTGCCCCATGGTGAAGATCTGCGTCGCGCTGTGCGCTGGCTCAGCGAGCGCCGTCAACACGACGTCCGGGCCATCGAAGAGGCCTGTATCCGCTTTGACCTGTCACCGCTGGATGAGGAGTTTCTTATTCTGCATTGTGTCGAGCGGTCCCGGGAGGAGGGGACCAACTAGACGAAGTGGGCGAGGCTGATGCCAAACTCCTTGGGATCGACCGTGCTTTCTATGCTCTCCTGTACCCCGGATTTCGCCAGATCCAGCCACTGTACATCGAGATAGTGGCGTTGGGTGGCGTGATAGATCACCTTGACCACCGGCTTGAGCGGTTGCTGCTCGTTGCGCTGCATCACGATAGCCAACCGCTGGTTGGAGAGCTGTACCAGCGTCCCCACCGGATAAACCCCCATGCACTTGATGAACTTGGTTACCAGCCCCCGATCGAAATGATGGTCGGCCCCCTTGAGCAGGATCCGGAATGCCTGGGTCGGCTGCATCCCCTGTTTGTAGACCCGATCTGCCGTCACAGCGTCGTAGACATCGACGATGCCGCTCATGCGGGTATGGAGAGAAAGCTGATCTCCCTTGAGGTGGCTGGGATAACCCGTGCCATCGAGCCGCTCGTGGTGATTGGCGGCGACTTCCAGCATGGTGGCCGTGATGCCGGGGGTTTGGCTGAGGATGTCGTAACTGTGTACTACATGCTGGCGCATGATGGTGAACTCTTCATCGGTCAGCTTGCCCGGTTTGTTGAGCACTTCATCCGGGGTCATGATTTTGCCCACATCGTGCAGCAGGCCCCCAAGGGTCAGCTCTTTGAGCACACTGCGTTCCAACCCCAGATAGCGGCCGAAGTTGGCGAGCAAAATGGCCACGTTCATGGAGTGCTCCATCAGGTAGGCATCCTTGGCACGAATGCGGGCCAGACAGAGCATGGCATCGCCGTGGGTGAACATGGTGTCCACCATCTCTTCGGCCACTTCGGCCAGCGGGGTGATGTCGATGGGTTCACCCGCCTTGAGCTGGCGGATGAACTTGCCTTGCAGTTCGCGGGCCTCCTGATAGAGACGGCGGATCTTGAGTTCGCGGCCCTCGCCGTTGGCACTGCCTGCCGTGCGTTGGGATGACCCTGACAAGGTAGCCAGGCCGGGGGAGATGATCTGCTCTATGCCAGCCAGCTTGCTGCGGGCGAGATCCACGCGCACCGTTAGCACACCGCGCCGGACCAGGTCATCGATCTGCTGACGGGTGGTCACCAGCCCCATCTGGGCGATCTCCATGCCACCTGTCTGGCTGATGATGGCGATCACGTACATGCCGGCTTGCAGCTGGTTGACGGGAATGACTGGATGAGGAGTGTGCGACTTCATTCGGCTTCCTGACTTTATTATTATGCGTAACATTAGGCCCTCTGCAGGCAGTCTAACACCCGCGCCGGGCTTCGTCATGACGACATGGTCTGCATCACTACCGCTTAGTGCTGGAGTTGTTGCCCTCGGCCTATATAATGACGCCCCTTTATTGATGGACTCTGAGGTTGTGCATGCGGCTCGATAAATTTCTTTGCGATTGTTCCGATTTGACCCGGTCCCTGGCGGGCAAGCTGATCCGGCAGGGAGAGGTCACGGTGGACGGCATAGTGGTCAAACAACCCGCTTTCCACATCAACGAGCAGAGCCAGGTCGAATTCGACGGCGTCATGCTGACGCTGGATCAGCGCAATCGCTACTTCATGCTGCACAAACCGGAAGGGTACGTCTGCTCCAACGAGGATCCGGATCATCCAACCGTCTTCTTCCTGATGGACGAGCCCGCCATGGGCAAGTTGCACGTGGTTGGCCGACTCGATCTTGACACCACGGGTCTGGTGCTGGTCACCGACGATGGCAAATGGTCCCACCGCATCACCTCGCCGCGCCATGAGTGTGCCAAGACCTACCATGTCTGGCTGGCCGACCCGGTGCATCAGGATGCCATCTCCCTGTTTGCCGATGGTGTCTTCCTGCGCAACGAATCCGAGAAGACCCGTCCCGCCCAGCTGGACATTCTGGGGGAGTGCGAGGCACGCCTCACCATCCATGAAGGCAAGTATCATCAGGTGAAGCGGATGTTTGCCTCCATCGGCAACAAGGTAGTGGGGTTGCATCGGGAGCGGATCGGCGCACTGACGTTGGACGACGCGCTGGCACCGGGCGAATACCGCGAGCTGACGGCCGAGGAAATCGCCCAGTTCTAGTCACCCGACTCTGCAACGAAAGTCCGGTGATGCCGCGACGGGGCTAATCGACGCTGCAGCTCACCTCTGGTCGAGGGGGCGAATAGCGAAGTGGGTGCGGCTTGGGGTGTTAACCCCGGCGCTGACGTTGAGCCGCGTTAGCCCGCCCCCAGCACCATGGTCGTACCCAGTGTGGCCAGCAGGGCGCCCGCCCAGGCCGTGAGGGAGGGGCGCTGGCCCGAGTGCCACCACAGCAGGGGCAGCAGAATGACAGGCGTAGTGGAGGAGAGGATCGCCACCATGCCGACGTCTCCCTGACGCAAGGCGACCAGGATGAGCGTCATCCCCATGGCCATCGCCAGGAAGCCGTTGATACCAATCATCCCCAGTACCTGACGGTTAATGGGGTTGTGCGGCAGTGACAGCGGCACCCGCAGCGCCCGCAAGGTGCAGTGGGCCAACAGGGCGCTGCCCATGCGGATGCCGGAAGCGCTCACTGCATCCACGCTACCACTCATCATCACGGGCTTGGCGATGATGGCGCCCAGACTCTGGCAGAAGGCGGCCGTCAGACCCAGACCTATGCCGATGGCGAGATGCCCACGCACCTGTTCCCACTCGTTGTGTTCATTGCCGCCACGCCGGCCGAACAAAATGGCGAGCATGACGCCCGCAAACACCAACAAGGCCCCCACCAGTCGCCAGCCACCGAGCTGCTCGCCAAACAACCAGAGGCCGAGCAGGGCGGAGAAGAGAGCATGGCAGGAGAACAGCAAGCCGCTGCGCCTGGGGCCCAACCGGTTCATGCAGGCAAACAGGGCGGTATCGCCGACGAAGATGCCGATAAGGCCCGACAATACCAGTAGGGGCAGGGCGCTCTCGGTGAGAGATTGCCAGCCGCCGGTGGCGAGGCTGACGGAGCCCAGCATCAGGCTGACCAGAAACATGCGCCAGCGGCTGTAGGCAAAAGCCCCCAGGTGACGGGCCGGTTTGACGGAGATCAGGGCCGCCACTGCCCACAAACTGGCCGCTGCCAGTGCCAGCCACTCATACCCCATAACAACTCCTGAAAATGTAGCCAGATGAAAGACGCATCAGGCCGTTACCGGCGACAGCCACTCGCACCTCATAAAAACTACGGAAAAAAATCGCCCGCAAGACTCCATCTCTTGAGCAAGCCCGATACAATACGGGGCGTCTTTGGGGATAACAAGCGCAGCATCATGCATTCGTATTCAGGCGCGCTGCCGGCCTTCCCCCTTCTTGAAATAAAGTGAATTGAACGAGGTGTATGTCATGGTTTTGTGCCCCGCTTCCCGGCCCACCCGTCGCTGGCTCTCTCCCTTGCTGCTGGGCCTGTTGATGGCCCCTTCATTGCAGGCCACCACTGTGTCCCAAGAGCCCGTATTGTCGGACCGCCAGACCCTGGTCAAGGGCAATGGCGCCGAGCCGGAATCCCTCGACCCGGCCCAGATCCGATCCGGTTTTCCGGGTGAGGTCGTGCTGGTGGACTTGTTCGAGGGGCTGGTGAGCGAAGATGGTCAGGGCAAGATAGTGCCGGCTCAGGCCCAGCGCTGGGAGAGCAGTGACGATGGGCTGGTCTGGCGCTTCTTCCTGCGTCCGCAGCTCACGTGGTCCAACGGTGAGCCGCTCGGCGCGCAGGATTTTGTCTATGCCTGGCGGCGACTGCTGGATCCGGCGCAGGGCTCACCTTCCGCCGGGCTGTTGCTGGCGACCGGTATCAACAATGCCCAATCCATCTACGCAGGGGCGCTGGATCTCAATACCCTGGGGGTGGAGGCCGAGAGCGAGCAGATCCTGAAAGTGACTCTGGAGCGGCCGGTGCCCTACTTCTTGCAGCTGGTCAGTCAGCGTCCTTTCGTACCGGTTAACGAGAAGGCTATCAACCAGTTTGGCAAGCAGTGGACCCTGCCGGGCAAGCTGGTCAGCAACGGCGCCTACAAGCTGGTGAACTGGGTGCCCAACGAGCGTATCGAGGCGGAGCGCAACGTTCAGTATTGGGATGATGCCCATACCCGGATCCAGCGGGTCACCTATCTGCCGCTTGCCTCCCAACACGCCGAGCGGCTGCGCTACGAGGCGGGCGAGATCCAGCTCACCAACAAGGTGGCACAGGAGTATTACCAGAAGACCAAGGAAGCGACCCCCGAGCGGATCTGGGGCCTGCCGCTGCTCGGTACCTATCTTTATACCTTCAACCTGCGTCGCCCCGAGTTGCAGGATGTGCGGGTGCGCCAGGCGCTGGCGATGACCATAGACCGACATTTGCTGACCGAGAAGGTCAGCGGTCAGGGTGAACAAGCCGCCTGGTCACTGCTGCCCACCATGCCGGGCTATGAGGCGCTGAGCTCACCGCTGGCCTTGCAGGATCAGCCAACCCGGCTTGCCAAGGCGACCGCGCTGCTTGCGCAGGCGGGTTACAACAGCGCTCATCTCCTCAAGCTGACGCTGACTTACAACACCTCGGAAAATCACAAGAAGCTGGCGTTGGCGGTGGCCGCTATGTGGAAGCCGCTTGGTGTGGAAGTCGTGCTCAATAACATGGAGTGGAACGCCTATCAGGTGGCCAAAGACAGCGGGGACTTCATGCTGGCTCGCTCCTTCCTGTTCGGGGATTACGTGGAGCCTTCATCCATGCTCAACAGCTTCCGTTGCCAAGATCCCCAGAACGAGAGTGGCTACTGCAATCCGGCCTTTGACGGCCTGTTGCAGCAGGCCTCGGATACCCTGGATGGTAACGTCAGGGTAGGGCTCTACCAACAGGCCGAACAGTTGCTGATGGATGAGATGCCCGCCATTCCCATCTATCACTACAACCAGATGCGGTTGGTGGATCCCACCCTGCGTGGCTTGCCCGTTCAGAATCTCAAGGGGGCGATCGCCACCAAGGATCTCTATTTCAGTCAGCCGTGAGGAACGAGCGATGAAGATTGCCATTATGTCGGACCTGCACGGCAGCCTGAGTGCCCTGGAGCAGGTACTTGACCAGCTTTCCACCTGGCAGCCTGATCACTATCTGTTGCTCGGCGACGTGCTCAACCACGGTCCGCGCAATCCGGTACCGCCGGGTTATGCCCCTGCTGCTGTGGCCGAGCGGCTTAATCAGCTGGCGCCGCACATCATGGCGGTGCGTGGTAATTGCGACTCGGAAGTGGATCAGATGCTGCTGGATTTCCCCATGATGGCCCCCTACAACCAGTTGCTGGTGGATGGCCGGCGCTGGTTTGTCAGCCATGGTCATCTCTATCGCCCGGAGGCGGTGCCGCTGCCGGCAGGCAGCCTGTTTATCAGCGGTCATACCCATATGCCCGTGTTGCAGCGAGAAGGGGAGCTGGTGCTGATGAATCCGGGATCCATCTGTTTTCCACGTGCAGAGCTGGCGGCAACTTATGGCCGCTATGAAGACGGTGTATTGGGCATCCATGCCTGTGCGGATAGCGAGGCCTTGCTGCGTCTGAATTTGTAAGGTGTGTGGCGAGGGGGCAGATCAGGGACGGCTGTAAGGGGAAACTGAAAGTGAGAAGAGAGAAGTCAGGCCTTTATGCCGAATGAGCGAGTACCTGAGCGGGTATTGCCCTTGGCGTCATAGATCAGTGAGTTGCGATCACGCAACTTGCTCAGGAAGCTTGCCAGGCGTCGGTTGGAGACGATGCTGAGTTCGAGCAGGCGGCCATTGAGATCATTTTGTTCCTGGCAGGCATCGAGTTTTTCACGCAGGAGATGCATCTTCTCGGGAAAGGCGTTCAGCTGTTGTTGCAGATCGGGCAGTTGGGCCAGGGTCTGATCCAGCACTTCAATATCGGCAAGCAGTTTCTGCTTGCGCTCTGCCAGCTCAGGCAGTGCCAGTGCCTGGTGCTGTTTGAGCAGGTTAAATTCCTCCCCCAGCAAACCTTGCATCTGGGAGAGGTATTCGTCTTGGGTATGCAGCAGCGAAGGTAAATCCATCATCCCAGCAGCTTGTCCAGATTGGATTCAAAGCTGAACATCTTCTTGGCCACAGCTTCACTGTTGACCTGATATTCACCATTGGCCACGGCTTTCTTCAAGCTCTCGACCCGGCTTTCATTGCCGGTAGTAGAGGCTGAGTTGAGGTTTTTCTGCATCTTTTGCAATTGCTGCGCCTCATTGGTCAAGGAGACGGAGTCGGTCCTGACGGTCGCCGCACGGTTGTCGGGGGATGAGGTCGCTGGTTTGGTATTGGCACCCAGGCTGCTACCGGTGTTTTGCAACCGATTGTTCGCTAGGTTATTGATATTGTTGATAGCCATGTTATTTACCTTCGTCTGCTTTGCTGTTCGCTTACCTGTTTATCGGTGACGGTCGTCAGAACTTTAGAAAAAAGTGGCCTAAAACATTCAGAAAGTGACCACCACGGTACCGACTGCGCTGACTTTTCCCTGCACCGTTTTTCCTGAACGAATATTGACGAGTTTGATCATGTCTCCGAAGCTACCATCTTGCAAGGCTCGGGCCATGGTTTTGATTTGCATGCTGCTATTTTCTGCACTGAGTGTGACTTGATCGCCTTTGCACACCACGCAGACCTGGGTGAGCCGTATGGGCTGACCCGGTTTGAGCTCCCGCTTGCTACGCACGCCTATCAGGGGGGTCGGATCGCTGAGGTAGTCACCACGGATCAGCGTCTGATCCTGATAGGCCAGTGTCAGCATGCTTTCGCTGAGGATGTCGCCCTTGGCCACCGGCGCTGAGACGGTCACATAGGGCTTTTGTATGCTGACCCGAACCGGCAGATAGAGATCCCAAGGTTTATCCTCCTCGCATTTGAGGTAGACAGTGGTGTTGCGACGCACCTCCATCCTGGCGGGAAAACTGATGGTCAGATGCTCTTCGCAGCGGCTCAGAGGCAGACGGTCATCGATGGAGGCTGCTAGCACCTGCGCCTGGGCGTCGAGCGGAATATCGAGCTGGCCTAGCACAAACTCTTGCGCCATTTCTTGCAGATAGCTGGTCACCTCGGAAGCCGTGGTGTGAGATATGCCGCAAAACAGCAGTAAGATGAGGAAAAGTCTACTAATCATTTTCGCTCGCAGGCCGATAAGTTGTTCACGCGTATCACCACATTTAACTATGCTTGCTTCAGAATTCGTTTGTAGTGACATTGATAGTCTGACGTAAGCCAACACGCATGCATGATTAGTGCCAAGCGTTTTTAGGGAGTGTTTATGGCCAGTATTCTGGACTCGGTCAACCAACGTACCCAGCTGGTGGGACAAAACAGGTTGGAGTTGTTGTTGTTTCGTCTCAATGGACGTCAAAGATTTGGCATCAACGTATTCAAAGTGCGTGAAGTGTTGCAATGTCCCTCATTGACCGTCATGCCCAAGTTGAACTCCTGCATTCGCGGGGTTGCCCATATCCGTGGCCAGACCATTTCGGTGATCGATCTCAGCATGGCGGTGGGCAAGCGTCCCATCGAGGATCTGAGCAAGTGCTTTATCATCATTTCCGAGTACAACCGTTCCGTGCAGGGCTTTTTGGTGCACTCGGTCGAGCGCATCATCAACATGAACTGGGAATCCATTCTGCCCCCCCCAAAAGGGGCTGGTCGCATCAACTACATGACGGCGGTCACCGAGGTAGATGGCGAGCTGGTGGAGATCCTGGACGTTGAACGTATCCTCAACGAGATCTCTCCAGTGTCGACCGAGGTGAGTGCCGAGCTGGTGGATGCCAGTATCGAGCACAATACCCATGGTCGTCCCGTGCTGGTGGCAGATGACTCTTCTGTTGCTCGCAAACAGGTTCAGCGGGCCCTCGAGGCTATCGGTGTACAGTGCGTGCTGGCCAAGGATGGGCGCGAGGCGCTCAACATGTTGCTGGAGATGGCCAAAAATGGCCCTATCAAGGATCAGATTGCTCTGGTGATCTCGGACATCGAGATGCCGGAAATGGACGGTTATACTTTTACCGCCGAGATCCGCAACAATCCCAATCTCAAGGACTTACATGTTATTCTGCACACATCCCTCAGTGGGGTGTTCAATCAGGCCATGGTGCAGAAAGTCGGTGCGAACAATTTCATTGCCAAATTCCAGCCGGATGAATTGGCCAAGGCCGTACAAGGCGCACTCTAATCAAGAAGAACAAACTGCATGAAGACACTTTCGGACGACTTATACAAACAATTCAGCAACTTTCTGGCAGTACAGAGCGGGATCGTGCTGGGTGACAACAAACAGTATCTGGTCAAGAGTCGGCTTTCGCCCTTGATGACTCAGTTTGGTATTGAGAGTTTGTCTGATCTGGTTACGCGAGCAATGAGTGTGCGTGAGCGCGACCTGAAAATGGCAGTGGTTGATGCCATGACTACCAACGAAACCCTGTGGTTTCGGGATACTTATCCATTTCAGTTGCTGACGGACAAGATTTTTCCTGAGCTTGGCAAGAGCGGCCGTCCGATCAAGATCTGGTCGGCCGCGTCCTCATCCGGTCAGGAGCCCTATTCCATCGCCATGACGGCATTGGAGCAGCAGGTCAAGAAGCCGGGTACCTTGCCCGGTGGCGTGCAGATCGTGGGCACAGATATTTCCAGCACTATGCTCAACCAGTGCAAGGAAGGGGTGTACGACAGCCTGGCGCTGGCCCGAGGCCTGTCGCCGGAGCGCAAGAAGCTGTTCTTCGAACCTTATGGTGACAACAAGATGCGGGTGGTGGAGCGTGTCAGAAAATTGACCACCTTCCGGCCACTGAACCTGCTGGAGAGCTACAGCCTGCTCGGCAAGTTCGACATCATCTTCTGCCGCAACGTACTCATCTATTTTGCACCGGAAGTGAAGTCCAAGATCCTCAACCAGTTCGCCGGCAGTCTCAATCCCGGTGGTTATCTGATGCTGGGGGCTTCCGAGTCACTGGCCGGTCTGACCGACAAGTTCGAAATGGTCCGCTGCAATCCCGGTATCATTTACAAAGTCAAATAATCCCCGCTTAAATCCCCTTTGGCACGCCTCTTGCTAATGCTTTATCAAGCAGGAGGTGTGCTATGGCAATTTCATTCGACAAGGCATTTGGTATTCATCAATACGCGCTGAGCGTTCGCTCCAAGCGTGCAGAGGTGTTGTCCAGCAACATTGCCAACGCGGATACCCCGGGTTTCAAGGCCAGGGATATCAACTTCTCACAGGCACTGGAAGGGGCCCAGCATCGGCAGGGGTTCGGCCTGGCGACGACCAGTGAGAAGCACTTCGCCTTGCAGTCGGATGCCCCAGGCCTGACGCAGTACCGCAATCCCCTGCAGCCCGACACCGGTGATGGCAACACGGTAGATGTGCAGCAGGAGCGCAGCGAGTTTTTGCGTAACAGCCTTGAGTACCAGACCTCCCTTGAATTTATGAATAGCAAGATCAGTGGCCTGCTGAAGGCGCTGAAAGGAGAACAGTAATGAGTTTGTTCAAGGTCTTTGACATTGCAGGCTCGGCCATGAGTGCACAGTCTGTTCGACTCAACACGGTGGCCAGCAACATGGCCAACGCCGACAGCGTCAGCTCCAGTGTGGAAAATACTTACCATGCCAGGCGGCCAATCTTTGCCGCTCAGCTGGATCGAGCCATGTCCGACAAGCAGGCATCCGTCGGGGTCGAGGTGAAGGGGATCGTCGAGAGCCAGGCGCCCTTGCTCAAGGAGTACAACCCGGGCCACCCCATGGCTGACAAGGATGGCTTTATTTTCAAGCCCAACGTCAACATGGTGGAAGAGATGGCAGACATGATCAACGCCTCACGCAGTTATCAGACCAATGTGCAGGTTGCCGATTCTGCCAAGAAGATGCTGCAGCAGACGCTTCAGCTTGGCAAGTCCTGATAGGGGTACGCACAGATGGTAGATACAACCAATAATGTGAACGGTATCAGCCGTACCACATCCCAGACCACTGGCACGCCGACGACGCCCAAGAAAGAGCTGGATCAGGCGTCGTTTCTGAAGCTGCTGACCATGCAGCTCTCTTATCAGGATCCGTTCAAGCCGGTGGACAACGCCCAGATGTTGTCCCAGATGACATCGATGTCGACCTCGGAAGGGATCTCGAGTCTGTCGACCCAGATGGGCAATCTGAATACCTTGATGACCTCCAGCCAGGCGCTGCAGGCCTCTGCTCTGGTGGGGCAGAATGTACTGATCCCCTCCAATACCGGCTATCTGGAAAAAGATG
The DNA here is from genome assembly GCF_029237385.1 of Aeromonas sp. 1HA1. Lineage (NCBI taxonomy): Bacteria > Pseudomonadati > Pseudomonadota > Gammaproteobacteria > Aeromonadales > Aeromonadaceae > Aeromonas > Aeromonas sp. 1HA1. Next base: position 39,066 of record NZ_JAACGC010000017.1, on the reverse strand, counting down.
GCGAGATTTCCGGGGTGGTCGCTGTCGGCGACAAGACAATGTCGAACGTGAAAATCACAGTTGAAGATGAAAAAGGGCAGGTTATCAAGTCCTTCTCCCTTGAGGGAGAACATAAGGGTAACGTGTCTTTCAGCTGGGATGGGACCGACCAGGACGGTAAGCCCGTCAAAGAGGGCAAGTACCAGATTAAAGCAACCGGCACTGTGGCCGGCATATCAGAGAGCATTTCGGCCTTGACCTATGGGCGAGTAGAAAGCGTCACCCTGGGTAATGGCACCTCTCCCACCCTGGTTAAATTGAAAGGACTTGGGGCCATTTCTCTGGGGGATATCCTGGAGATTGCCGGTACCAATTCCAACCAGACCACACCACCAACGACCAAGCCTACAGCATCGATCTAAGGAGCTGGATATGTCATTTAACAATGCCTTGAGCGGTGTCAACGCGGCACAAAAAGATCTGAACGTTACCGCCAACAACGTTGCAAACGTCAATACCATGGGCTTTAAAGAGTCCCGTGCCGAGTTTGCGGATGTGTACGCCAACTCGATTTTTGTCAATGCCAAAACACAGGTCGGCAACGGTGTGGCAACGGGGGCGGTGGCGCAGCAGTTTCATCAGGGGGCGTTGCAATTTACCAACAACGCCCTGGACCTGGCCATCCAGGGCAATGGTTTTTTCGTCACCTCTGACGGCCTGACCAATCTTGACCGTACCTATACTCGGGCTGGGGCCTTCAAGCTCAATGAAAACAGCTATATGGTCAACAATCAGGGCCACTATCTGCAAGGCTATGAAATTAACGCGGATGGTACGCCCAAGGCGGTCAGCATCAACGCCACCAAGCCAATTCAAATACCGGATCGGGCGGGTCAGCCTAAAATGACCTCGCTGGTGGAAGCCAGTTTTAACTTGAGCATTGAAGCGAAAACCAAGCCAACAAACCCCGCCGATTTTAAACCCACGGACTCAACAACCTTTGCAAACTCAACATCCGTGACGATCTATGATTCGCTCGGCGCCCCCCATGTGATCACCAAATATTTTGTTCGCCATGAGGACCCGGCTAATCAGGGGCAGCCACTAAACCCGGGCACCTGGAGCATGTTCGCATATGAGGGTGACAAGCCTATCAACATTACGGGTGGGGTAAGCCCCGGAGGTACCATTCCCACTGGCATTAAGATGGTGTTTACCAACGGTGGCAAATTGGATACAACCACCCCGGTTGCTCCGATCAAAACCGAAGTGTTAGGAGGGCCCCCGGGGGCCGGGATTATTACCAACGGTGCGGATCCCGATCAATCAATGGAAATTCGTCTCGGTACCGTTACCCAATTCAACTCCCCTTTCGATGTTACTAAACTGACCCAGGATGGCGCTACTGTTGGTCATCTGACCAAGGTGGAGATTACGCCGGACGGTGTTGTTTCTGCCACCTACAGCAATGCGACGACGTTAAAAGTCGCCATGGTTGCGCTGGCAAAGTTTGCCAACTCGCAAGGACTGACTCAGGTCGGTGATACCTCCTGGCGCCAGTCTCTGCTTTCCGGTGATGCGCTGCCCGGCACGCCTAATTCGGGTACCTTGGGCAGTATCAAGTCTTCAGCGGTGGAGCAATCCAACGTGGACTTGACCACCCAGCTGGTGAATCTCATCACGGCCCAGCGTAACTTCCAGGCCAACTCCCGCTCGCTGGAAGTGAACAGTTCATTGCAGCAGACCATACTGCAGATCCGTTAAGTGACTTCATGATGACAAGGGCGCCTCGGCGCCCTTTTTTCGAGCGTATCCCCTCCTGTTTTATCTCCCCCCTTGTATTCATGAACCGGTGTTGGCACTCAAATTGCAGTTATCTCTCCAGAGTCATCAGTTTGACGGAGGATCCCATGGATCACCTGCTTTACATCGCCATGTCCGGGGCCAAGGAGAACATGCACAGCCTGGCTGTGCGTGGCAACAACCTGGCCAATGCCAACACTATCGGCTTCAAGTCTGACTTCGAGCAGGCGCGTAGCATGCAGGCGTTTGGCGAAGGGCTGCCATCCCGGGTGTTCGCCATGACGGAGCGGCCGGGTCAGAACCTGCAGCATGGCATGCTGATGACCACGGGTCGGGATCTTGACGTGGCCGTTGACGGTCAGGGCTGGATCGCGGTGCAGGATCCCAATGGGGGCGAAGCCTATACCCGGATGGGCAACTTGCAGCTGAGTGCGACCGGCAACCTGCAGACCTCTACCGGTCTCAATGTCGTGGACGATGGTGGCCAACCTATCGTGCTGCAGTTACCGATGGAAAAGATCGAGATCAATCGGGATGGCACCATTAGCGGTCGTCCCGAAGGTGCCGCGGCCAACTTGCCCGAAGATTTCCAGCGTATCAAGCTGGTAAAGCCTGCCGCCGATGCGGTGGAGAAGGGGCCGGATGGTTTATTTCGTCGCAAGGATGGCCAGAATGAAGCCGCCTCGGCCAATGTCGGCCTCATCGCCGGCTCGCTCGAGGGCAGCAACGTCAACGTGGTCGATGAGATGACCAACCTTATCCGGTTGCAACGTCAGTTCGAAACCCAGGTCAAAATAATGAAGACCGCGGAAGAGAACGACGAAGCTCAAACCCAGCTGCTGCGTATCAGCTAATCAAGGAGTTTTAAATGAACCCTGCACTCTGGATCAGCAAGACCGGCTTGGATGCACAGCAGACCAACATTGCGGTCACCTCGAACAACCTGGCGAACGCCAGCACCGTGGGCTTCAAAAAGTCACGGGCCATCTTCGAGGATCTGCTTTACCAAAATATCAACCAACCGGGTGGCCGTTCGTCGGCGGATACCGAGCTCCCTTCCGGCTTGATGCTGGGTGCCGGTGCCAAGGTTGTTGCCACCCAGAAAAACCATAGCCAGGGCAACGTACAGACCACGGACAACTCGCTGGATCTGATGATCAGCGGCCGCGGCTACTTCGAAATCCAGTTGCCTGATGGCAGCGCCGCCTACACCCGCAACGGTCAGTTCACCCTCAATGATGAAGGGACTATCGTCACCCCGGGCAATGGCTACCCGCTGCAACCCGAAATCCAGATCCCCGAGAACAGCGAGAGTGTGACAGTGGGAGAGGATGGTCAGGTATCCGTCAAGCTCAAGGGGGATGGCGCATCCCAGGTGGTGGGCCAGATCAACACCTCTGACTTCGTCAACGCCTCTGGCCTGCAACCCATGGGTGAAAACATGTTTGTCGAGACCCAGTCCAGTGGTGCTCCCATTCAAGGAACTGCCGGAGCGGACGGGCTCGGCGTCATCAAGCAGGGCATGCTGGAAACGTCCAACGTCAACGTGACTGAAGAGCTGGTCAACCTGATCCAGGCCCAGCGGGTCTACGAGATGAACTCCAAGGTTCTCTCGGCGGTGGACGGCATGATGTCCTTCCTGATCCAGCGTACGTAAGTGGGTGGTGGACACCATGAACTCATGTTTGGTCTCGCGCACATCGGTAGGAGGTGCATGATGAAAACCATATGGATGCTGGGGCTGGTGGCGCTGGGTGGCTGCAGCAGTACCCTCAACACCGCCAAGCCGGATGACCCCGAGTTTTCCCCTGTATACGGGGAATCGGAGTCTGTCTCCGTCAGACCGACCGGTGCCATTTTTCAACCGGATCAGGCCAACAGCATCTATTCGGACATCAAGGCGCACAGGGTGGGTGACATCATCACCATAGAGCTGGCCGAGTCGACCTCGGCCTCCAAGAAGGCCAATACCCAGAGCGGCAAGGACAATAAGCTGAACATGGAGCCTGTCATCCTGGGCGGTGTCCCGGTCACGGCTGGTGCTTATGATCTGTCGGCGTCCCTGGGCCAGAACAGCGCTTTCAAGGGGCAGGCCAAGGCGGATCAGAGCAACAGCCTGCAGGGCAATATCTCGGTCAGCGTGGCCAAGGTGTTGCCCAATGGCAACCTGCTCGTGCGTGGCGAGAAGTGGATCATGCTCAACAATGGCAACGAATATATCCGGATCACCGGCATGATCCGCCCCGAAGATGTGACGGCCGAGAACAGCGTGTCGTCACAGCGGGTCGCCAATGCCCGCATCCATTACGGCGGTACCGGCGATCTGGCCAACAGTCAGGAGCAGGGGTGGCTTACCAGCTTTTTCAATGGCCCCTGGTGGCCGCTCTAGGAGATGTTATGAAGTCACTCCGTCTTGTGACCCTGATCTGCTGCCTGATGCCCTTGGGAATGGCCCACGCCTCCCGTATCAAGGACATCAGCTCGGTGGAAGGAGTACGGAACAACCAGCTGATAGGCTACGGTCTGGTCGTTGGCTTGCCCGGTACCGGCGAGAGGAACAGCGCCTTCACCGAGCAGACCTTCCGCACCATGCTCAACAACTTCGGTATCAAGGTGCCGGACAACATCAGGCCCAAGATCAAGGACGTGGCGCCTGTGGCTATTCATGCAGAGTTGCCTCCGTTCGCCAAGCCTGGCCAGACCATAGACGTGACGGTATCGGCCATCGGCGAGGCCAAGAGCCTGCGGGGTGGCACCCTGCTGCAAAGCTTCATGAAAGGGCTGGACGGGCGTGTCTATGCGGTGGCGCAAGGCAGTCTGGTGGTGGGGGGGCTGGGCGCTGAAGGGGCCGATGGCTCCAAGGTGGTGATCAATACGCCGACGGTGGGCCGTATCGCCAACGGCGCGACTGTGGAGCGGGAGGTACCGAACTCCTTTAGTCAGGGGGATACCATCACCTTCAACCTCAATCGCCCCGATTTCACCACGGCCCGCCGGCTGGCGGACGTGGTCAACGATCTGGTGGGCCCCAACACGGCGCAGGCGCTCGATGCGACCTCGGTCAAGGTCTATGCACCGCGGGATCCGGGGCAGCGAGTCTCCTACCTCGCCACCATCGAAAATCTGGAAGTAGACCCGGCCAGCGAGGCGGCCAAGATCATCGTCAACTCCCGTACCGGCACCATTGTCATCGGCAGTCAGGTGCGGCTCAAACCGGCGGCCATCAGCCACGGCGGGCTGACGGTGACCATAGCCGAGAATCAGCAGGTGTCACAGCCCAACCCGCTCTCTGACGGCCAGACGGTGGTGACCAACAACTCCACCATCAATGTGCAGCAGGAGCAGGGACGCATGTTCAAGCTCGATACCGGTGCGACCCTGGATGATCTGGTGAGAGCGGTGAATCAGGTCGGGGTGGCGCCCGGCGATCTGATGGCGATCCTGGAGGCGTTGCAACAGGCGGGCGCTATCGAAGGTCAGCTGGTCATACTGTAACAAGCGGCAAGGGGTTGCCACGGGCGGCAATGAGGTAAGCAAAATGGCAGAATTTGACACCAACAGCGGCGTGAATATGGGGATGGTGCAGGATATCAAGAACCTGGACCGCCTGCGCCAGCTGAGCCAGAGCAAAGAGGGCAAGGCCGAGGCGCTCATGGCCGCCTCTCGCCAGTTCGAGTCCATCTTCACCCAGACCCTGTTTCAGGGCATGCGTCAGGCCAACCAGGCCTTGACTCAGGACAACCCCATGAACAGCAGCTACACCCAGTTCTACGAGGGTATGCTGGATGAACAGCGGGTCGCCGACATGACCAGCAAGGGAGGGATGGGGCTGGCCGAGATGGTGGCCAAGCAACTCTCACCCGAGACCTTTACCCGTCACGATGGACGTGTGCTCAAGATGCCGCAGCGTACCGAACGGGTCTACAAACCCTACCAGCCCCCCACCTCTGGCCCAAACGTTCTCATCTCCGCCTCAAAAGTTGGCAAAGATTTTGCTAACAAAGAGATGCGTGCCGATGCCCAGCCGCTGGCTGTGCCGCATCGCCCCCGTCGCACGGTTCCCCCCATGGGGCCCGCGCAGGGGGCCAAGGCGCTGGACAGGACGGCGCAAGTGTTTGAAACCCCGGAAGAGTTCGTTAATCGCCTGATGCCACTTGCCAAGAAGGCGGCGGACAAGTTGGGGCTGAGCCCGGCGGTGCTGGTGGCCCAGGCGGCGCTGGAAAGCGGCTGGGGCAAACGGGTGATCAAGGACGGAGAAGGGCAGGTGACCCACAATCTGTTCGGCATCAAGGCCGATCCGCGTTGGGAAGGCCCCAAGGCGGTGGTCAACACCCTGGAATATGAGCAAGGGGTAGCCTCGCGCCAGAAGGCATCGTTTCGCTCTTACGAGTCGTTCGAGGAGAGCTTCAACGACTATGTCGATTTCCTGACCTCGGGGTCTCGCTACAAGGGGGCCCTGACCAAAGTGGACAGCCCGGACCGTTACTTCGAGGCCTTGCAACAGGCCGGATATGCGACGGATCCCCAGTACGCCAGGAAACTGAAACAGGTATTGCGCAGTGATGCCATTGCCGGCTACTCCGCTACCAACCACACAGAAATGGAGCTGTAAGTCATGGCAAGCGATCTGCTTGGAATTGGTACCTCGGGTGTGATGGCACAGCAGCGACTGCTGCAGACCACCAGTAACAACATAGTGAACGTCAATAGCCAGGGCTATGTGCGTGAACGAACCCTGATCTATACCAGTTCCGTCGGTCTGGGCACGGGCGACATGCTGACCGAGCGGGTCATCAATGCCTATGCTCAGGGCGAAGTGCGGCGTGACACCTCAGCCTATTTTGCCTCGGCGACCCGCTACGAGCAGCTCTCCAATACCGATACCCTGCTGGGGGACACCAGCAACAGCGTCGGGACGGCCATCACCTCCTATTTCAAGGCGTTTCATACCGCCAACGAGGCGCCGGCCGATATTGCCGGCCGCAAGATCACCCTGAGCGAGCTCAGCGGCATGGTTAACCGCTTTCATACCCTGTCGTCCCAGCTGGACAAGCAGACCGACACCATTAACACCACCATAGGTGACGAGACCCAGCGGGTGAATGGCCTCATCAACAGCATCAACGATCTGAACCAGGCCATCATCCGTACTCAGGGCTCGCCGGAAGAGAACCTGATGCTGTCCGATCAGCGGGATGAAGCCATCCGCCAGCTTTCCGAGAAGATGGAGATCCGCACCGTGCCCCAGGCCAATGGCAGCGTGCTGATCAATATGAGCACGGGTCACTCCCTGGTGCTCAATAGCGGGGTGGCCCAGTTCAGCGTCGTGCCGGGTGATCCTGATCCCCGCGAATCCGAGCTGCAGCTGATCGCGGGGACCAACAAGACCCGCATTAACGAGAGCAGCATTGGTGGCGGCGTGGGGGGCTTGTTCTCCGCTCGTCGTGATCTGGAGCCGGCCAAGCGCGAACTGGGTCAGTTGGCCGCGGCCATGGCCGATGCCATGAACCAGCAGAACCGGCTGGGCATGGATCTGGATAACGAGTTGGGGGGGGATCTCTTCTCCCTTGGTGTCAGCGATGGCCTGCCTTATGAAAAAAACACAGGCACAGGTGCTGCCAAGGTCAATTTCGTGCCTGGTAAAGGCAGTGAAGTAACCACCTTCGATTACGAGATACAGTTCAGCAGCGCCACAGGTTATGAGGTGTTCTCCCTCGACAAGGATGGCAATCGTACCTCGCTGGCGACCGGTACCACGCCCCCGGCCAAGTTTCAGCTCCCGGGCCATGGTATCGAGATTGATCTGTCCGGCACGCCGGCGGCAGGGGATCGCATCCTGCTGCAGCCGACCAAGCGGGCCGCCGCCAGCTTGGGGCAGCTTGTCACCCGTCCCGAGGATCTGGCGCTGGCATCCCCCCTCAAGGCGGACAAGAACAAGAACAACAACGGCTCTGCCGAGATCAAGTTCAACGGCATTTTCAACACCAGCACGGGCTCGGGTTTTGGTACCAACACCCTGGATCCGACTGCACCCCAGGTGGTGAAAGTCGACGACAGCGGTAACTACAAGGTCTATGACGGGAACAACAACCTCCTCGGGGTCGCGCCGGCTTCCAGCAAGGGCCAGAACCTGATGGCTGCCATCGAGAGCCCGCTGGGAGGACCCAAGGTGTATGCGAACCCGACCCAGACTCCCGGCTACGAGTTCAGCATTACCGGCTCGGTAGCCGCCAACGACAGCTTCACCCTGAGCTATAACAAAAATGGTTTTGCCGATAACGCCAATGGCTTGGCGCTGGCTGAGCTGCAGAACAAGGATCTGGTGCGCAAGAGCACTAATACCGGCACAAGCAATGACAAGATGACCTTCAACGAGGCCTATTCCGGTCTGGTGACCGGGGTGGGTATCAGCACCAGCCAGGCCAAGACGCTGCTCAAGGCCAACGAGGCAAAATTGACCCAGAGTACCAATATTTTCGAGAGCGTCTCCGGTGTAAGCCTCGAGGAAGAGGCGGCCAATCTGATCCGTTTCCAGCAGTCTTATGCGGCATCGGCCCAGGTGGTCAGTACGGCCAAGACCATCTTCGACACCCTGTTGTCATCAGTGAGGTAAGTTCATGCGTATTACCACCAACATGGTTTATAACCGGAATATCTCCTCCCTGAATAACGCCAATGAAAGATTGAGCACGGCTTATGAACAGCTGCAGAGTGGAGATAAATTCAAGACGTCGGGAGAAGATCCCTCCGGCATGAGCCAGAAGATGGCACTGACCAAGGAGATAGATCTGTTCAAGCAGTATGGCGTGAATGGCAGCTTGCTTGAGAACAGCCTGGGCCATGCAGAGACAGTGCTGACCGCGCTCAATAACGCCATGACCAGTGCCCAGACCCTGATCCAGAAGGCCAACAACTCGGCGGTGGAGTCAGATGATCGCAAGGCGATCGCCAGCGAGCTGGAAGGCTTGCAAAAGCAGATGTTCGATCTGATGAACAGCAAGAACTCCCAGGGCGAATTCATTTTTGGTGGCAACCAGAGCAAGACCCAGCCCTTCATCAAGGATGCCAGCGGCAATTACGTCTTTCAGGGGGATACAGGCCAGCGCAATATCCAGGTCTCTCCGACGGTGCAAATCGCGGCCAATGATTCCGGCTTCAATCTGTTTGAAATGGTGCCAACCCGCAGGACCAGCAGTGCGGGCAGCGCCAATATTCAGGTCAGGGTGGCCGATCAGGGTAACTTCGACAACTTTCATCGCATCAACTTTGACCCCGCCCTGGCCAGCAACCAATACACGGTGACCACAGCGGCGGGGGCTCCTGATACCTATGAGATAAGGGATAGCGGCGGCGCCCTGCTGCAAAGCGGTGACTATGTGGCAGGTAACCAGATCCCCTTCAATGGTCTGGAGTTGACCCTGGATCTGCCCGCAGGGGGCGCCGCGCAAAACTTTGTGCTGGACTCGCCCCAGAACAACAACATTCTGGATGGTATGTCCGATTTCATTACGGCTTTGCGTGATCCCACTATGTCGGCAGACGATTTTCAGGTGAAGGTAGCGGATGCCACTGCCCACATGAAAAATGCCCGACTGAATGTCGATAAGGGGCTGGGTGAAATTGGCGGCAGGTTGAACAGCCTGGAGCAGGTACTGGGTTCGAACGAGGGTCTGAGTACCCTCAATCAGCAGGTCAGGGCCAAGGTTTCCGAGGCTGACTTGTATGAGGTCATTGCTGCATTGTCCAAAGAGGATGCAGCCTTGAGTGCCTCCCAGCTCTCCTTCAGCAAAATAAGCAAGCTGACCCTGTTTGACTATATTCGTTGATATTTTCCCCCGCTGTTCAGCGCATTTCGGGACGCGATGAACAGGGGGCATCCAGATCTTGTTTGCCCAGCCATGATATATCCTCGTTTAAATCCTCTTTTTTCTCCAATTGTAACAAGCTGTTGCAATGGGCTATTTAACCCTCACTGTCGGGTTGACTCACACTGCGCATTCGATAATCATGCGGCCCGCACAACAGAGGGTTGTGCTGATTTTTTTGCAGCATCTCGTTAGGCGAGGCTCCTGTATAAACAAAGGCCACTGATCTCACGACGTCGAGAGACGCCCAAGCTCAGGACAGTTTTCATCGGATTAAGGTGTAAACCCAAGTGGCTTCCGGCATGCCGGATACGTTATACAGTGCTAAAGCTGGTACGTGGGGATGATGACACGCCGGACGGCGTCATTTCCTGCCTATTACTCGTCAATCAAATTGCTGTTTTCTTTCAGACAGCGACCGGATATCCGATCGCGCTCAGGCCCTGCCTGAAATCACATGAGATCATTTGTGATGAAGAAAACACAGACTCTACTCAATCGTCATCAACTGCTCGATCTGGCCGCCCTGCAGGGCTGGCTGGAGAATAATCTGGATCCGGTTCAGCGTGCCGATCAACTGCTGACCCTGCGTCCGGAAGAGCTCAACTGCATCTTCGATACCCTGCCCATTGTCGAGGGGGTGGCGCTACTCAACTCGTTGTCGGCCGAGTGTGCCGGACGTCTGCTGATGCGGTTGCACGCCAGCATAGTCGGTCTGTTGCAAGGGGCCATGCCCCGGCGCGACATGCTGGACATACTGCGTCGGCTCGGTAGTAGCGATCGCACCATGCTGCTCTCCCGCTTTCCGGAGCCGGTGCAGTCCACCTTCTACTCACTGCTCGACTGGCCGACCGAATCGGTTGGAGCCAATATGCGCCATGAATTTTTGGCCATCGGCGATCAGGATACGGTGGGCAGTGCCAAGCAGCTGATCCACGATGCCTGGGACAACGCCCAGTTATTCCAGCACCTCTACGTGGTCAACACCGAGCATCGTCTGCTCGGCAGCATAGCGCTCAAATCCTTGTTGATAGCGGATCCTCTGCTGCCGGTCAGCGAGCTGATGGACAGGGATACGGTGCGCATCAACGCCCGGGCGGATCAGGAGCTGGCGGCACGCCTGCTGATCGACCGTGACATCTCGACCTTGCCGGTGGAGGAGCAGGGCAAGCTGGTGGGTATCTTCCATGTGGATGATGCCGCCGACATCCTGGAGCTTGAATCCACAGAGGATGCCGAGATGCAGGGTGGTTCCTCGCCGCTCGATACTCCCTATCTGCAGGCGACCCCCTGGCAACTGTGGCGTAAACGGGTGGGCTGGCTGCTCATCCTGTTTGTGGCGGAGGCCTATACCGGCACAGTGCTGCGGGCGTTCGAAGAGCAGCTGGAAGCCGCCATCGCGTTGGCCTTCTTTATCCCGTTGCTCATCGGTACTGGCGGTAACAGTGGCACCCAGATCACCACCACCATAGTGCGCGCCATGGCAGTCGGTGAGGTGAGTCTGCGCAACCTTGGCACTGTGCTGAAAAAGGAGCTCTCCACCGGTCTGCTTATCTCGGGGGCCATTGCCATGGCGGCCTGGGTGCGGGCATGGAGTCTGGGCGTCGGCCCCGAGATTGGCATGGTGGTGACCTTTACCATCATCGCCATCGTGCTGTGGAGCGCCACAGTTGCATCCATTATCCCCATGGTGCTGCGCCGCTTTGGCATCGACCCTGCAGTGGTGTCCGCCCCCTTCATCGCCACCCTGGTGGATGGTACCGGTCTCATCATCTACTTCGAGATGGCCAAGTGGTTGCTGCCCGAGTTGCAGTAACCCGCACCTGACGCGGATGAGTCAAATAGCAAAAAGGCAGCCTGGGCTGCCTTTTTGCCTGTCTGCCTGCCAAAGAGGCGGGTCAGCTCAGCTGAAACAGCAGCGGCCAGCCTTGCTCCTGGCAATAACGGTGCTCTTTCTCCAGGTTCTGCATCAGCAGGCGGTTCTCGTCGCACCAATCGATCGGCAGGGTGACCACCAGCTGATCTTCGGCTGCTTGCACGTTCCATTTTGGCAACAAATTGTCCTGACGCCTGTGGTGCGCCGCCACGGCGAGGCGCAGGATACGAATGCAACGCAGCACAGTTTGCGTGTCATGGTTGGGCAGGGGAGGGAGCTCGGAGAGCTTGAGCCCCTTGCGCTGAAACCTTACCAGGGCTGCCAGCAGGGCCTGATCGTCCTGGGTGAAGCCGGGCAAATCCGTGTTCTGCAATATATAGGCGGAGTGGCGCTGGATGCCGCTGTAGTTGATGACCAGCCCAATCTCGTGCAGTCGCGCCGCCCAGCCGAGGATCGCGCGATAGGGCTCCTCCGGCATTTGCCAGGGGCCGCTAAGGGCATCGAACAGGGCCAACACACTCTGCTCGACCCGGTTGGCCTGGCGCTTGTCGATGTGATAGTGGGTGGAGAGGGCCAGCGCGGTACGCTCGCGAATGTCGTGGTGCTGCAAGCGCTCCTCGAATTCATACAGCAGCCCTTCGCGCAGGGCACCGTCCGAATACTCCATCCGTTCAATGGGCAGGGAGGTAAAAAGCCCAAGCAGTATGGTCACCGCGGCGGCAAACACCCCCTTGCGCTCCTCGGTCAGGCCAGCGAGCTTCAACTGATCGACCCGCTTGTGGTCGAGCATCTCCTGCTTTAGCCGCTCCAGCCCCGCCAGCGTGATGGCGCCATCGGTCCAGCCTTCTCCTTGCAGCACGTCGCGCACGGCTCGAATCGAGCCGGAGCTGCCAAGGCAACTCTGCCAGCCCAGCTTGCGATACTGGTTGATGATGGGGGCGAGCTGATGCTGGGTCTCCAGCACGGCGCTGTGGAAGGCCTTTTCGTTCAGCTTGCCGTTGGCAAAGAAGCGCTGGGTCAAGCTGACACAGCCCATCTTGCGGCTGGTGAGGGCCTTGTGATCGAAGCCTTCCCCTATGATGAGCTCAGTGCTGCCACCGCCGATATCCACCACCAGCACCTGGCCTTCGATATGCTGGGTATGGGCAACGCCCTGATAGATGAGGCGCGCCTCTTCCTGACCACTGATAATTTCGATGGGGTGGTTGAGCACCTTGGCTGCCTCGCTCACGAATTCGCGGGCGTTGCTGGCGCGGCGCAGGGTATAGGTACCGGCAATGCGGATCTGATCCGGCCTGATATTGGTGAGGCGCTCGGCAAACAGCGACAGGCAGGTAAGGCCGCGGGCCATCGCCTCTGGGCTCATCCGCTTCTGCTCATCCATCCCCTCGGCCAGACGGACCCGCTCCTTGATGCGATCGACGATGCGAAAGCGTCCTTCGCTCAGGTGGGCGATCACCATGTGAAAACTGTTGGATCCGAGATCCACGGCGGCATAGAGACTATTGTCCATTGTTTGACTCGATACGTTTGAGATAGTCGTAAATCGCCACCTGAGAGCGGATCTTGCGGCGGTTGCCCCGCTTCACATACGCATTCTGCTGGTCGGCATCGATCACCCGTGCCTTGCAGGTATCACTCAGTTGTAGTTCGAGAATGTCCATGATGCGCTGCTTGAGGCGCTCATCATAGATGGGGGTTCCCACCTCGATCCGGCCGTCGATGTTGCGGCTCATCCAGTCGGCGCTGGAGATATAGAGCTGGGGGTTGCCCTTGTTGTGGAACACCATGACCCGGGGGTGCTCGAGGAAGCGGTCTATGATGCTTATCACCTTGATGTTGTCACTGAGGCCCGGCACACCCGGGCGCAGGGCGCACATACCACGGATGATCATCTGGATCGGCACCCCGGCCTGGCCGGCGGCATAGAGCCGGTTGATGAGATCCTTGTCCACCAGATTGTTGATCTTGAGGGTGATGCCGCTGGGTTGGCCCGCCTTGGCGTTGGAGAGCTCGTTATCGATGAGTCGATAGAGCTGACGGCGGCTGTTGATGGGGGAGACCAGCAGGTGGTTGAACTTGTAGCGCCGATAGGGGTACTCGATGTATTCGAACACGCCCTCCACCTCGGCGGTGATGTCCGGGTGGCGGGTCAGCAGGGAGAAGTCGGTGTAGATCTTCGCCGTCTTCTCGTTGAAGTTGCCGGTACCGATATGGGCGTAGCGCACCGCCTCGCCATGTTCGTGGCGAGTGATGAGGCAGAGCTTGGAGTGGATCTTGAGGCTCGGCACCCCGAACACCACCTTGACTCCGGCATCGGTGAGAATGTTGGCCCAGTCGATGTTGGCCGCCTCGTCGAAACGGGCGCGCAGCTCGACGACGACGGTCACCTTCTTGCCGTTGTTGGCGGCATCGATGAGGGAGTGGATGATGCGCGACTTCTTGGCGACCCGGTAGATATTGATGCGAATGGCGCTCACTGCCGGATCGAACGCCGCCTGACGCACCAGCTCGGTGAAGTGGTGGAACTTGTGATACGGGTAGTAGAGCAGAATATCCTGCTTGGTAATCGCATCGAAGGCGTTGACGAAACCGTCAAAATCGCGGCAATCGAGGGCAGGTAGCTTGGGGTTTTCCAGATAATCTCGGCCTACGTTGGGGAAGCCGATGAAATCCTTGAAGTTGTGATAGCGCCCGCCCGGCATGATGGCGTCGTAGGAGCTGATCTGCAGTTTGAGCTTGAGGAAGCTTATCATGGCGGCGGGCATCTCCCGCTCGTAGACGAAGCGTACCGGCATGGCGGTGAGGCGCTGCTTCAAACCGTCACTCATCTTGTCCACCAGACTGAGGTCCAGCTGGTCGGAGAGATCATATTCGGCATCCCGGGTCAGTTTGACCGCATAGGCAGCTATCTCGTCGTAGTCGAAGAAGCCCTTGAAGATCTCGTCGAGACAGAAGCGGATGACGTTGTCCAGTATGATGATCTGCTTCTTGCGGCGAGTGCCTTCCGGCGGCAGCTGGAAGAAGCGGGGCAGATCGTCGGTCGGTACTTCCACCAGGGCGTACTGGATCACCTGGCCATTCTTCTTCATTTCTATGGCCAGATAGGTGTGCTCGTCCTTGAGGAACTTGACCGGGTTGACCTCCTTGTTGAGCAGGATCGGGATGATGTGGCGCAGCACCTTCTCCCTGAAAAAGACCCGCAGCCACTGTTGGATAGACTCGGAGATCTGGCTCTCGTTGACCAGAAAGATGTTGTGACGGGCGAGCGCTATCAACAGCTCCTTGTAGGTGTTGTCGAACGCTTCGCCGAGCGCCATCACTTTCTGCTGGATGGCGCGTAGCAACACCTTGGCATCGTCCTCGCCGCCGTGCACTTCGTTGATCAGGATGCGGCGCTTGACGTCCGACACCCGTACCTTGAAGAACTCATCCTGATTGGAGGAGAAGATCCCCAAGAAACGGACCCGCTCTATGAGGGGCACCGTCTTGTCCATTGCCTCTTGCAACACCCGTTCATTGAATGAGAGCCAGCTCAGCTCTTTCTCTTCATACTGCTTGTCGGTGCTCATGTGATGCCTCCGTGGTCAGGTCGCGTCTGCGCGGCAGTAATGGCGTGAAAATATGACAGGGTGATGACCATCCGCTCAGTCGGCGAACGCCTGGTCTATGTCGACCATCAGATCGTCGGAGAGCGACTCCAGCGCGGTGATCAGATCGTCGAGTTCGAGCTGGGGCGGCAGGGCCACCAGGGCATGGGCATAGAAGAGCGGGGCGCCGGAGTGGGGAGCCGGTTCGCAACCCGTGGTGAGGTCGGACACGTTGATGTTGAGCTGGCGCAATATGCTGGCCATTTCACGGACGATACCGGGGCGGTCGTTGCCGGTCACCGTCATCATCACCTGATGGGACGGTTCGGCGGTGGGTGTCCCTTCGGCAAAGCTGATGGTGAGGCCGGGCAGCAGGGCCAGCGCTTCGCACAGGCTGCGGTAGTGCTCCTCGGGCACGGTCACATGGAGGATACCGGCAAACTGTCCCGCCAGCTCGCTCATGGCGCTGCCCAGCCAGTTCCCCTGCTGCCGAGTGATGACATCCGCCAGACTTTCGACTATGCCGGGTTTGTCTGTGCCTATCACGGTCACGACCAATTGCTTTTGCATCCTGCTCTCCTTGGAATTGGGTTTCTGTAGCATTGTGCCTGCTGTGACAGGCCATATGAAGCCCTGCCCGGCGTAAACAGGGTGAAAAACGCAGATTCGGGAGGGGGCTATGTTTCAGCGCTGCCTGCCACTGGGCCCCTGTGGTAGAGTGATACCCCTCTTTTGTTTTGTGAACTGGATAGTGCGCTCATGAATACCCTTGTCGTATCGGGATTGGTGTTGTTGGTGCTGCTCCTGCTGGTGGTCTTCTGGACCCGAGGCAAGAAAGGCAAGCCGTTGCCCTATGATGTGCAGGAGACCCTGTTTAGTCCGGCCGAGCGCGCCTTCCTCGGCGTGCTGGATCTCGCGGTCGGTGACAAGGCCCGGGTGTTTGCCAAGGTGCGGGTGGCCGATGTACTGATCCCGGAGGCGGGCATGGGCAAGAGCAAGTGGCAGCAGGCGTTCAACAAGATCAGCGCCAAGCATCTGGATTACCTGCTCTGCCATCCGGCTGATCTCTCCTTTATCTGTGCCATCGAACTCGATGACAGTTCCCACCGCCAGCAGAAGCGCAGAGCCAGGGACAGCTTCCTCAAGGCCGCGTGCGACAGCGCCGGTTTGCCGCTGCTGCAAATCCCGGCAAGCAGCCACTATGAGGTAGAGGCGGTGCGGGATCTGATCCTGCCGCTGCTGAACAAGACGACCGCACCGCTGGCCGATGATCTGATGCCGGGCGAGCGCCGCGAGCCGACCTTCAGCCCCCTGTTGCTCGATGGCGTCGACACGGAAGAGACCCGTCATGGTGGACGCTCGTCTTCCGGTTCCTCGAGCATGTCGACCGTTACGGCCCCGGTCAGGAGTGCCTTGGTCTCTGCCACAGACAGCGAGTTGGTGGACAACCTGTTTGCCGAGGTGGATGACGAAGAAAAGGATCACTCGCACCAGGCACCTCATTGCCCTCGCTGCGATGCCCCGCTGGTCGAACGGGAGGCCAAAAAAGGGCCTCATGCCGGACGCCTGTTCATGGCTTGCAGTCGCTTCCCCGAGTGCCGCTACGCCACGCCCCACACGAACGCCCGTCACTGACCCTGTCGTCGTTCCCGACCCTGTCATGGGGCCGGGAACGGGTAGTCGATAGTCCCGTCTCTTTATCTTGTTTGTGCCTCCAATCAAAAAAGAGGCGACAAAATTTATTTTATTGCGCAGTGATGTCGATTAACTGAGGTTAAATGCGACAATTTTTGACAATACGTCGGAATTTTGGCACTTTGTTCTTCCTGCATAAAGTGCGTGGCTAGACCACAGAAGCACAATAAAACAATAAGTTACGTCGTTAATAAGAGGGATTCATATGATGGCGATGGGAGTATTGATTGTTGATGCCGATGCGCAGCGGCGTCAACAGTTGGGCACAGTGCTTTCGTTCATGGGGATCCCGTGGCAGGAGATAGTCGAGAGCGAGCTGGATGTTGCCATCGAGTCGTCCGGTCCGCTGCAAGGGGTGCTGGCGGGAGCCTTGACCAGCCGTTCGCTGGATGAGCTGCTGGCCAGCTTCCTTCGCGTGCCCTTCCTGTCCCTGGTAGAGGCTGATTTCCCCAACAGTAATTTCATCGGTGTCGCCGAGGCCCCCTTCACCTACGAATCCCTCACTCGCCATCTGCACTTCTGTCAGGCGTTTGTCTCCCTGCATCCCCGTCAGCAGACTCACGACAAGGGCCAGGCGCTGCTGCGTCTGCTGGTGGGCAAGGGGCGAGGCATTCAGGAAGTGCGCCGTCTCATCAGCCAGGTGGCAGAGACCGAAGCCAACGTGTTGATCCTGGGGGAATCCGGGACCGGCAAGGAGGTGGTAGCCCGCGCCATTCACGAACTTTCTCCCCGCAGTGGGGGCCCCTTCGTGCCCATCAACTGTGGCGCCATTCCGGCCGAATTGCTGGAAAGCGAGCTGTTTGGCCATGAGAAAGGCGCCTTCACCGGCGCCATCGCCGCCCGCCGGGGCCGTTTCGAGCTGGCTCAGGGCGGCACGCTCTTCCTTGACGAGATCGGCGACATGCCCTTGCCGATGCAGGTCAAGTTATTGCGGGTGTTGCAGGAGCGGCTGTTCGATCGGGTGGGTGGCGGTAAGCCCATTCAGGCGGACGTGCGCATCATCGCGGCCACCCACCGGGATCTGGAGGCCATGATCCGCACCCAGGGCTTTCGGGAAGATCTCTACTATCGCCTTAATGTCTTCCCCATAGAGACACCACCGTTGCGGGATCGGGTCGACGACATTCCCTTGTTGCTGCAGGAGCTGCTCAACCGCCATACCGAGCAGCATCAGGGTATGATTCGCCTGACCCAGCGGGCGCTGGAGTCCCTGATGCAGTACCCTTGGCCCGGCAATGTGCGCGAGCTCTCCAACCTGCTGGAGCGACTGCTGATCCTCTACCCGCAGCAGATAGTCGATGTGGCCGATTTGCCGAGCCGCTATCGCCTGCTGCCGTGCGAGCCAAGAGATGAGCGGCTGACCGAGATGGACGAGCGCGACGCATTGGCCGCCGTGTTCCAGGATCCCCAGGCGCTGGATCTCAGTGCAAGTCACTCCCGTGCCATGCAGCTGCCAGAGGAGGGGGTCAATCTCAAGGAGATGCTGGCCGACCTCGAGGTAGAGCTGATCCGTCAGGCCCTGGAGTCCCAGGATGGGGTGGTGGCCCGCGCCGCTGACTTGCTCAGCATGCGTCGTACCACCCTGGTGGAGAAGATGAAAAAATACGGGATGAGCAAGGAAGCATAAGGGTCAAAGCCTTGACGCCTTTGTTCAACGAGTTGATTTTTAACCATAATTTTAGTGGCATGGAAATTGAATAACCTGACCCAATAGCCAGTTTGAGGTCAGCTTTATGACAGCCCAGCAGCAAGTCAACCCACTCCAGTCTCACGAGGTGAGCCAGCTCTACGCCATCTTCACGGCACTGCCGACCGGTGTATTGCTGCTCGATGGCGAGGGTCGCATCACCCGTGCCAACCCCGCCGCCCTGGCGCTGCTGGGGGAGCCGCTGGAGGGTCAGGCCTGGCGCCAGATCATCGCTCGCTGCTTCCAGCCCCGTGAGGATGACGGTCACGAGATCTCCCTGCGCGATGGGCGTCGGGTGCAGCTCTCGACCCAGCCGCTGCCGGATCAACCCGGCCAGTTGGTATTCATCACGGATCTGACCGAAACCCGCAAACTGCAGGACAGAGTCAACCACATGAAGCGGCTGTCTGCCTTGGGCAACATGGCCGCCTCGCTGGCACACCAGATCCGCACACCGCTCTCCGCCGCCATGCTCTATGCGGCCAATCTGGCCAACCGCACCCTCAAGCCCGAGTCGCGCAGCCAGTTCCAACAAAAGCTGATGGCCAGGTTGCAAGACCTGGAAAAACAGATCAACGACATACTGCTGTTCGCCCGCAACGGTGACAATCAGGTGGTGACACCCATTTCGGTCCAGGGATTACTGGCCGAGGTGCAGGCCGGCGCCGAGGCATTTTGCAACCAGCAGGGCTGTGAGCTGCATATAGACGCGCCCGAGCCGGACCTCTGCCTGCTCGCCAACAGCAATGCGCTGGCGGGGGCCATCAACAACCTGATCGCCAACGCCCAGCAGGCGGGTGCCACCTCGCTGTTGGTGAGTGCGGCGCGCAGTGGCGCCCGGGTGGAGATGCGTATTCTCGACAATGGCAAAGGGATGCCCGCCCACCTGCTCAACCAGATTTTCGAACCCTTCTTCACCACCCGCTCCCAGGGCACAGGCCTGGGTCTCGCTGTGGTGCAATCCGTGGTACGTGCCCATCAGGGGGAGGTCAGTGTGGCCTCAGTGCCTGCTGAAGGCACTTGCTTTACCCTGTCGTTCCCCCTGCATCAGCAAGCGGTGCAGCTTGGAGGTGTCGCATGACTCAGGCTCGTATTCTGGTCGTGGAAGATGACAATGGCCTGCGCGAAGCGCTGGTGGATACCCTGTTGCTCGGCGGCTACGAGTGCCGTGAAGCAGACAGCGGCGAGCGCGCCCTGCTGGCGTTATCGCGCCAGAGCTTTGACATGGTGATCTCTGATATCCAGATGGGAGGCATGGATGGCCTGACCCTGCTGGCGAACATTCGCCAGCAATATCCCCAGGTGCCGGTGCTCTTGATGACCGCCTACGCCAATATAGACGGTGCCGTGCGCGCCATGCGCGAAGGCGCCATCGACTACCTCGCCAAGCCGTTTTCGCCCGAGGTGCTGCTCAACCAGGTCAGCCGTTATGTGCCGGCCCAGAAGGTGGAAAAGCGCGCCGTGGTGTACGGGGATCCCAAGACCGCCGAGCTGTTCCAGCTGGCGACCCGGGTAGCGCGCAGCGAAGCCACAGTCATGGTGACAGGCCCGAGCGGAACGGGGAAAGAGGTGCTGGCCCGCTACATTCATGACAACTCCAGCCGCGCCGAACAGACCTTCGTCGCCATCAACTGCGCCGCCATCCCGGAAAACATGCTGGAGGCAACCCTGTTCGGTTATGAGAAGGGGGCCTTTACCGGCGCCGTGCAGGGGTGCCCCGGCAAGTTCGAACAGGCCCAGGGCGGCACCTTGCTGCTCGATGAGATCACCGAGATGGATCTGGGGCTGCAGGCCAAGCTGCTGCGGGTCTTGCAGGAGAAAGAGGTGGAGCGACTCGGCAGCCGCAAGATGATCCCCCTCGATGTGCGGGTCATCGCCACCAGCAACCGGGATCTCAAGAAGGCGGTACAGGACGGCCTGTTCCGCGAGGATCTCTACTACCGTCTCAACGTCTTCCCCTTGCGTTGGACCTCGCTCTGGGAGCGGCCCGGCGACATATTACCGCTGGCGGAACACCTGCTGGCGCTGCATGCCTGTCAGCAAGGGTTGCCGACGCCGCAGCTGGCGGATGAAGCGTGCGAACGCCTGTTGGCTCACCCCTGGCCCGGCAATGTGCGTGAGCTGGACAACGTGGTGCAGCGTGCCCTGATCCTGAGCCCGGATGGACTCATCGGCTGCGAGCACCTGATCCTGGAAGAGGTGGACGAGGAAGCGATCCGCTTCACCGGCGGCGATCGCAGCTGCGGGAGCGAGCATCTGGGCAGCGAGCTCAAGCAGCAGGAGCACCAGATCATCCTCGATACCTTGCAAGACTGTAACGGCAGCCGCAAGGCGGTGGCCGACCGGCTCGGCATCAGCCCGCGCACCCTGCGCTACAAGCTTGCCCAGATGCGAGAGGCGGGGATCGATCTGCCCGCCTGAGTGCTGGGTGAGCATGGCCTGCCAGGGAACTGTCATGGTCTTGGCGGCTTTGCTCGATTATCATGGGGTCCTTGGCGTTTGAGCCTGGCCCCTGCTGTATCGTTGATGCAGGGGACCGAGCCTTTATAAGGGACCCCTATGATCTCTCATCGAAAACTCGAAACCGTACTCAACCATCTACTTGAACCCCACGCCATCAAGGATTACTGCCCCAATGGGTTGCAGGTGGAAGGGCGCGCACGCATTCGCAAGGTGGTGACCGGCGTCACCGCCAGTCAGGCGCTGATCGATGCGGCCGTGGCCCTCGACGCCGATGCCATTCTGGTCCATCACGGTTACTTCTGGAGCGGCGAGCCGGCCCAGATCACCGGCATGAAGCAGCGTCGCCTCAAGACCCTGCTCACTCACGACATCAACCTGTTTGCCTATCATCTACCGCTGGATGTGCATCCCGAGGTGGGTAACAACGCCCAGCTTGCCAAGCTGCTGGACATCAAGGTGCGCCGTGGCCTGGAGCCCTGGAACAGCAAGAGCGTCGCCATGGTGGGCAAGCTGGAAGAGCCGATGAGCGGTCGCGATTTTGCAACGCTCATCGCCGAACGGCTCGGTCGTGAACCCCTTTATTGTGGTGACACAGGCCCCGAGCTTATCCGCTCCGTAGCCTGGTGCACTGGCGGTGGCCAGAGCTATATCAATCTGGCGGCGGAGCAGGGGATCGATGCCTTCATCTCCGGCGAAGCCTCCGAGCAGACCATTCACACCGCCCGCGAGATGGGGATGCACTTCTACGCCGCTGGCCACCACGCCACCGAGCGTTACGGCGTCAAGGCGTTGGGAGAGTGGCTGGCGACCGTGCAGGGGTTGGATGTGACCTTTATCGATATCGACAATCCGGTGTAAGTTCGATTAGCCGCGTAGCGGCGTAATCGGACATGACTGCAGCAATTGTGCGGGTAGCTAGAAATGACAAGGGAGGCCTAAGCCTCCCTTGTCACATGTTGCATGCTGTGCTTGGCGGTTACTCGCAGGCATGACCCGCGGGGCCAAGCTCGATACCGTCCAGCAGGATGGTATCGCCTTGCATTCTCAGCCTTCCCTCGCAGAACCACTGCACCACCAGCGGGTAGATGCTGTGCTCCTGGACCTGCACCCTGGCCGCCACTTCCTCGACATCGTCATCTTCGAAGATGGGGACGCGAGCCTGCAGGATCACCGGGCCACCATCCAACTCTTCGGTGACGAAGTGGACGCTGGCACCGTGCTCGCTATCACCGGCGTCGATGGCGCGCTGGTGAGTGTGCAAGCCCTGATACTTGGGCAGTAGTGACGGGTGGATGTTGACCATCCGCCCTGCGAAGTGACGCACCAGATCGGCACTCAGGATCCGCATAAAGCCGGCCAGTACCACCAGATCCGGCTGATAGTCATCCATCAGCGCCTGCAGGGCGACGTCATACTCCGCCCGGCTGGCAAACTGCTGCTGGGCCAGAATGGCGGTCGCTACCCCGGCCGTTTGCGCACGCACCAAGCCGTAGGCATCGGCCTTGTTGCTGATGACACCGACCACTTCGCCGGCAATCTTGCCGCTGGCGCAATTGTCGAGAATAGCCTGCAGGTTGCTGCCGCTGCCGGAGACAAGCACCAGGATCCGTTTCATTGGGGAGGTCATTTTATGACGACTTGTTCTTCACCATCGGCCGCCTTGGCGATATGGCCGATGTGCCATGCGTTCTCGCCTTCCGCCTTGAGCAGGGTCAGCGCCTTTTCGAGCTGATCCGCAGGCAGGGCGATGATCATGCCGACGCCGCAATTGAAGGTTCGGTACATCTCGTGACGGGTGACGTTGCCAGCTTGCTGCAACCAGCCGAACACCGCCGGCCACTGCCAGCTCTGCTCGTCGATCACCGCCTGGGTATTGGCGGGCAGCACGCGGGGGATGTTCTCCCAGAAGCCGCCGCCCGTGATGTGGGACAGGGCATGGATCTCGCACTCCTTGATCAGCTTGAGCACGGGCTTCACATAGATGCGGGTTGGCTCCAGCAGGGCGTTGGCCAGGGTGGTGTCACCGAGTGGCTGATGAACGTCTGCCTTGGACACTTCCAGGATCTTGCGCACCAGCGAGAAACCGTTGGAGTGGGGGCCGCTGGCAGCCAGGGCGATCAGGGCATCGCCGTCACCGACCTTGCTGCCGTCGATGATCTCGCTCTTCTCCACCACGCCGACGCAGAAACCGGCGATGTCGTAGTCTTCCCCTTCATACATGCCCGGCATCTCGGCGGTTTCACCGCCCACCAGGGCGCAGCCGGATTGCTCGCAGCCAGCACCTATGCCGGTGACCACGGCGGCCGCGGTGTCCACGTCCAGCTTGCCGGTGGCATAGTAGTCGAGGAAGAACAGCGGCTCGGCGCCTTGCACTATCAGGTCATTGACGCACATGGCCACCAGGTCGATACCGACGGTGTCGTGCTTTTTCAGATCGATGGCGAGACGCAGCTTGGTGCCCACACCATCGGTGCCGGAGACCAGTACCGGCTCCTTGTAGCCCGCAGGGATTTGACACAGGGCCCCAAAGCCGCCGAGACCACCAAGGACTTCAGGACGACGAGTGCGCTTTGACACGCCCTTGATACGTTCAACCAGTGCATTGCCAGCATCGATATCTACGCCAGCATCCTTGTAGCTCAGTGAGGTTTTGTCAGTCACGCGTATTCCCCGTCATATAAAGAAGTGGAGGGTAAAATTCGGGGCGTATTCTAACAGTGGCCGGGTAAAAGCAGAAAGGAAATCGTTTGCGCGTTTTTGCGTGGAAAAGCTCTACAAGAGTCGGCTTTTGTTGTATGATTCCGCGATTTTTTTGCGGCAGTTAGAGGAGATAATAATGAAAGTCGTTGAAGTCAAACACCCCCTGGTCAAACACAAGATCGGTCTGATGCGTGAAGGCGATATCAGCACCAAGCGTTTCCGTGAACTGGCCAAAGAAGTGGGCAGTTTGTTGACCTACGAAGCGACCTCTGACTTCGAAACCGAGAAGGTTACCATCGATGGCTGGAACGGGCCAGTGGAAGTTGACCAGATCAAGGGCAAGAAGGTCACCGTCGTGCCTATCCTGCGTGCCGGTCTTGGCATGATGGATGGCGTGCTGGAGCACATGCCGAGCGCCCGCGTCAGCGTGGTCGGTATCTACCGCGATGAAGAGACCCTGCAACCGGTTCCCTATTTCGAGAAAATAGTCAGCAACATCGAAGAGCGTCTGGCACTGGTCATCGATCCCATGTTGGCCACCGGCGGCTCCATGATCGCCACCATCGACCTGCTGAAGAAGAAAGGCTGCCAGTCCATCAAGGTCCTGGTGTTGGTTGCCGCGCCGGAAGGGATCAAGGCGCTGGAAGCTGTGCACCCCGATGTCGAGCTCTACTGCGCCTCCGTCGATCAGGGCCTGAACGAGAAAGGCTATATTGTCCCGGGTCTGGGCGATGCCGGCGACAAGATCTTCGGCACCAAGTAATGCCTGATGACGTGACCACCTTCTCTGTGTGAGGGGTGAGAATGGAGCCGGCGCCTTGCCGGCTCTGCTGTTTATCCCCCTCCAGCTTGCTGCAATGCGCACCTTGCCGCTACCATAAGCACCATCTCCCATTTCGAGACTTTTCTCATGTTAAAACGTGTTGTGACCGCCCTCTGCTGCGGCTTGTCATTCATGGTCTCGGCCGCTCAGGTGACCGATCTCTATCAGGGCAAGGCGCCCACCAGCGGCGACATGGTGGCGGCCCAGTCCCAGGCGCTGGGGGAGGTACTCGTCAAGGTGACCGGCAAGCGGGATATCCTCACCCAGCCGGCCGTGGTCAAGGCGCTGGCCGCTCCAGGCGACTATGTGCAGCACTACGGTTATCAGGACGTGGGACCGGTCAAGTTTCTCAAGGCCGACTTTGACGTCGCCAAGGTCAACGCCCTGATCTCCCAGAGCAAGTTTGCCCTGCTTGGACCAGCGCGGCCTCAAGTGGCCATCTGGCTGGTGATCAATGAGGGAGAACGCCGCCTCCTGCCGGATCAGTCCAGCGATGGCTGGGCCGCCGCGCTGCGTGCCCAGAGCCAGGCCATGGGCTTGCCTGTCAGTATTCCCTTGATGGATCTCGATGACAACATGGCGGTCAATGCCACCGATGTCTGGGGCCGCTTCGCCGACCCCATCCTCAAGGCGAGCCAGCGTTATGGCGCCGAGATGGTGGTGCTGGGCAAGCTGACCCCGGAAGGGGAAACGTGGAACATAGACTGGGGCCTCTATGGACCCAAAGCCGGTGGCGAACAGGCCGAGCTGACCCGCGGTAGTGGCAGCGGCACCCAGGCCGAGGTGGCACAGGGGTTTGCCGATGGGCTGGCGGCCTGGCTGGTGCAAAACTATGGTGCGCGCATCTCGGGTGTCGCCTCCAGCCAAACCCTGGTGGTGGAAGGCTTGTCCGGCATAGACGGCATGATCACGGTGCAGAAGATGCTGCAGGGCATGGCCAGTGTCACCAAGGTGGAGATCGGCCAGCTGGAGGGGGACACGGTCACCTTCAACCTCGCGTTGCAGGGGGATAAGGCTGAGCTCATCCGTGGCCTGCAACTGGAGAGCAGGTTGCGCCAAATTGACGATAATGACAGCGGTTTGCGCTATCAATGGTCGCAGCCCTGATCATTTCTGCTTTGTCTCAACCGCCCGGCCAAGTCCGGGCGGTTCTCTATCTGCCTTTGCGATGATACACTCAGCCACAAATGTCACAGTCAAAGCCCAACGAGTGAAGCAACCGGCCCAACTGTCTTTAGCCGTACAATTACCGGATGATGAAACCTTCGTCAGTTTTTATCCCGGCAACAATGCGCACCTGATCACCGCCCTCAAGAATGCGGCCATCGGTCAGGGAGCGCCTTTCCTCTATTTTTGGGGTGCCAAGGGGTCGGGACGCTCCCACCTGCTGCACGCCACTTGCGCCGAGGTCAACGCCCGCGATGCGGCGGCGGCCTATCTCTCCCTCGATCAGTTCGAACAGCTCGATCCCAGCATGCTCGATGCCCTCGAAAGCCTGCCACTGGTCTGTCTCGACAGTCTCGAAGCAATCGCCGGCAATGCGCTGTGGGAGCGGGCCTTGTTCGATTTCTACAATCGCTGGCAGGAGAAAGGGGAGGGGACGCTGGTGGTCACGGGTTGCAGTGCACCGCGCAAGCTGGGGCTGCAACTGCCGGATCTTGCCTCCCGCCTCGACTGGGGGGTGAGCTTCCACCTCGACGAGCTGGATGATGAAGGCAAGCTCAGTGCCCTGCAGCTGCGTGCCGAGCTGCGGGGCTTCAAATTGCCCATCGACGTGGGCCGCTTCCTGCTCAACCGACTCTCCCGCGACATGCGCACCCTGCTTACCACCCTCAATCAGCTCGATAACGCCTCATTTCGCGCCAAGCGCAAGCTCACCATCCCCTTTGTCAAAGAGATCCTCGAACTCTGAGCCATTGGGTGTGCCTGAGCCGCAGCGGCGCTGATACAACAGACAAAAAGAAACCCCGGCACCTGGCCGGGGTTTTGCTATCTCAAGGAAGCCCTGCTTATCAGTGGAACTGATCTTCTTCGGTGGAACCTGTCAGTGCGGTGACCGAGGATTGGCCCCCCTGAATGACGGTGGTCACCTTGTCAAAGTAACCCGTGCCCACTTCCTGCTGGTGCGCCACGAAGGTGTAACCACGGCTGGCGGCGGCAAATTCCGGCTCCTGTACCATTTCGACGTAGTGCTTCATCCCCTCGCCACGGGCGTACTGGTAGGCCAGTTCGTACATGTGGAACCACATGTTATGAATGCCGGCGAGCGTGATGAACTGGTACTTGTAACCCATATCGGACAGCTCCTGCTGGAAGCGGGCGATGGTGGCATCGTCCAGGTTCTTCTTCCAGTTGAAACTGGGGGAGCAGTTGTAGGCCAGTATGGTGTCCGGGTACTGCGCCTTGATGGCTTCGGCAAACTTGCGCGCCTCGTCCAGATCCGGCTTGGCGGTTTCACACCACACCATGTCGGCGTAAGGGGCATAGGCCAGACCACGGGAGATGGCCTGTTCGATACCCGCCTGCACCTTGTAGAAGCCTTCTGCGGTGCGTTCACCGGTCAGGAAGCCGGCATCGTAAGGGTCTGCATCCGTGGTCAGCAAGTCCGCCGCGTTGGCGTCGGTACGGGCGATCACCAGCGTCGTGGTGCCACAGACGTCGGCTGCGAGGCGTGCTGCAACCAGCTTCTGCACCGCTTCCTGGGTGGGGACCAGCACTTTGCCACCCATGTGGCCGCACTTCTTGACCGAGGCCAGCTGATCTTCGAAGTGCACACCGGCGGCACCGGCTTCAATCATTCCCTTCATCAGCTCGAAGGCATTCAGCACGCCGCCGAAACCGGCTTCCGCATCCGCCACGATCGGCAGGAAGTAGTCGATGAAACCGGCATCCTGCGGACCCACCTTGTTGGCCCACTGGATCTGATCGGCACGGGCAAACGAGTTGTTGATGCGTTCCACCACGGACGGGACAGAGTTCGCCGGGTAGAGGGACTGATCCGGATACATGGTGGAGGACAAGTTGTTGTCCGCCGCCACTTGCCAGCCGGAGAGGTAGATGGCCTCTATGCCCGCCTTGGCCTGCTGCACCGCCTGGCCGCCGGTCAGGGCACCGAGGCAGTTGACGTAGCCTTTCTTGGCGCTGCCGTGTATCAGTTCCCACAATTTGTCGGCGCCACGCTGAGCCAGGGTGTGCGCAGGCTGCAAGCTGCCGCGCAGGTTCACCACGTCTTCGGCGCTGTAGCCGCGTTTGATCCCTTTCCAGCGGGGGTTTTGTGCCCAGTCTTTCTCGATAGCCTGGATCTGTTGCTCACGGGTCAGTGCCATATCAGTTCCCTCTTTCATTGATTTCACGTGTCCATTGACTTGTTATTGGCGAGCCCCGCTGGGGGGCCCGTGATTCAGAGTCGCTCGTAACCGGGCAGCGTCAGAAAATCGATCAGGGTATCCGCGCAGGTGATCTGCTCCATCAGCTCGCTCGCTTCGGCAAAACGCCCTGCCTGCCAGCGGGCATCGCCCAGTTCGCGTTTGACCACCTGCTGCTCCTCGACCAGCATCTGGCGAAACAGATCCTTGGTCACCACTTGACCATTCGACAGGCTCTTGCCATGGCGGATCCACTGCCAGATGGAGGTGCGGGAGATCTCGGCGGTGGCGGCATCTTCCATCAGGCCGTAGATGGGCACGCAGCCGTTGCCGTTGATCCATGCCTCCAGATATTGCAGAGCAACGCGGATATTGGTGCGCATCCCCGCCTCGGTGCGCTCACCCTCACAGGGGGCCAGCAGGTCGGCGGCGGTGATGGGGGCATCCTGCTCGCGCAACACACCGATCTGGTTCTTGGCGCCAGCCGCGATGGTGGTGTTGAACACCGCCATGGCGGTATCGGCGAGGCCGGGGTGGGCGACCCAGGTACCATCGTGGCCGTTGTTGGCTTCGCGCTCCTTGTCGGCTTTGACCTTGGCAAACACCTGCTCGTTGACGGCCGCATCTTTGGCCGGGATGAAGGCGGCCATGCCGCCCATGGCCAGCGCGCCGCGCTTGTGACAGGTCTTGATCAGCAGGCGCGAGTAGGCGCAGAGGAAGGGTTTGTCCATGGTCACCACCTGCCTGTCTGGCAGTACTCGATCCGGGTGGTTCTTGAGCGTCTTGATATAGCTGAAGATGTAGTCCCAGCGGCCACAGTTGAGCGCGACTATGTGATCCTGCATCTGATAGAGCAGCTCATCCATCTCGAATACGGCGGGCAGGGTTTCAATCAGTACGGTGGCCTTGATGGTACCGCGGGGCAGACCGAACTTGTCTTCGGTCCAGGCGAACACTTCGCTCCACCAGCGCCCTTCCAGATGGCTTTGCAACTTGGGTACATAGAAGTAGGGGCCCGACCCTTTGGCCAGCAGCGCCTGATAGTTGTGCAGGAAGTAGAGGGCAAAGTCGAACAGGCCGCCCGGGATGGGGGAGCCATCAAAGGTGACATATTTTTCCGGCAGGTGCAGGCCACGAACCCGGCAGATAAGCACGGCCGGGTTGGGGGTCAGGGTATAGGCCTTTCCTTCCGGACTGGTGTAAGAAACGGTGCCGTTGACCGCATCGCGCAGGTTGATTTGCCCCTCGATCACCTTGTTCCAGGCGGGGGCCAGCGAATCCTCGAAGTCCGCCATGAACACTTTAACGTTGGCATTGAGGGCGTTGATCACCATCTTGCGCTCGACCGGGCCCGTGATCTCCACCCGTCTGTCTTGCAGGTCGGCGGGAATACCGCGAACGGTCCAGTCACCGGCACGAATGTGGGCGGTTTCGGGCAGGAAGTCCGGCAGCTCGCCGCCATCAATGCGGGCCTGGCGTGCCACACGTTGTTTCAGCAATTCCCCTCTTTGGGGAGCAAAACGTTCTACCAGTTCGGCGACCAGAGCCACCGCGTCCGGCGTCAGAATTTGCGCGCATTCGGGCAGCATCTCGCCCTGGATGCGAAGGCGGGCGCTGCAGTGGGTCTGAGCCGGTGCCGACATAAGGTTCACTCCTTTGAAAATTACATTTTGAACTTACTAACTACGACCAAAGTCGATCCCTGTTCTTTCAAACGTCCCGTAACGACGGGGTGACACGATTTATAAGGTGCGAAATATTGCTCTGCTCGTCAACCGGTTTTTTAAAACACCCGTTTTTGGGTTGTGGTTAAGGTTATGTTTTTAATGGCTTTATATGATTAGCGTAAAAACTCTATGCAGATGGTTATGCTCTTGTTTTCCGACCCCTGATGGTGGTGTGATCCAGTGGGGATAATGAGGCTCGATATGTAATTTATTACGTAATAAAATTACATATGCAAAAACAAATCCCGACCTAACTCCAAGCTTTCAAAAAACGGTTGTATGAAATGGGATCTGCGATCCCAGTGAATATCCAGATCCTGCCAGCATTGGCTAGTGAACGTTTGTTTAAAACTTGAGTCGCGAATGGGAGGCGAATGGGATTTACCCCATCAGCGAGGGCAAAGTGACGAGCAATAACGTAGGTTTGTATCAGCTTGGCCTGGCAACACGCAGGGGGAGGGGAGGGTGATGAATAGTGAATACAACTGGTAATGTTCAGATATATAGCATTTTATTGTTATTTGTATCAGCCGCTCTTTCTGGCCCCTCGGGAGGATGCAAGGTGGCGAAATTCACGGCTCAGTGGCCACACAATCCCATTGCGTGCCGGGGATCCCTTTAAGGGCGTGATCAGTAATCGTCGTCCGGTGCCGCCAGATCGACCACGTCGAGGCGTACGATAGTGCCGTATTCGTTATCGCCGAGTTCGACGTTCGGTGGTGGTAGAGGGGTCTGGTCGGGTTGTGCGTCAACGGTTTGCGTCATGGGTGCTTGCCTTGTTGGATTGCAAGCCGGTTGGTGACTCCATCACCCGGGTTTCCACCTCCTTGTATCCACTGCCGGCGGAAAAGTGGCGTATCCTAGCGATACTTTGGTTGGGTTTCAAGTGGTTCTGGGTAAAAAGCGTGCCGCTGATAAGTGATGGCTCTTTGGGTAGGGCGTTTTGCAGGACAATAAAGATAGGGCGTTGGCAACGAGGCAAAAAAATAGCCCAGTCATGTGACTGGGCTATTTTCGGGGAAAATGGTCGGTGTGAGAGGATTCGAACCTCCGACCCTCTACACCCCATGCAGATGCGCTACCTGGCTGCGCTACACACCGACGAGGTCAGTTCGAGCTGACGAAAGGGAGTCTAATGATATGGATTGGTTGGTGCAACTCCTTTTTTATCAGGGAGATGCCGACTGCTTCTTTATTGTGCAACCAAGATGTAGCTTGGGGCCGCAGGTGAGATTTGGCATAATCGCCGCCCCGTGTTGTGGTGCGCGCAGCCACTGCCAGGCGCGCAGCCTTGCCGGGTGATCACGCACCTTGTTATCACCCGCCGGGCAGGGACCTGTCCCGGATAACCACATCCGCACAAAGACCAGAGACAGATGAGCGTCATCAGTCAGGCCGGGAGGCAGGGCAAACCGTCATGAACATGCTGTCGAGAGAGGACAAGGGCGTGGAACTATCAGAAGTCGCACCGTGCTTGGGGTATAGCGAACAAGACGAGCGCTGGATGCATTACGCCATGGCGCTGGCCGCCAGGGCTGAGGGGGAAACAGGTGAGATCCCGGTCGGCACTGCGTCAATGTTCAAGGCGCACAGGCAATATAACGACAAAGAGGTAAGGGCGTGACGCCATCAGAGAAGGCTGACTCCTTTGAGCAAGCGCAACAAGACGAGCGCTGGATGCATTACGCCATGGCGCTGGCCGCCAGGGCTGAAGGGATAGGCGAGATCCCGGTTGGTGCCGTGCTGGTGCTGGGGGACGAGGTGGTCGGTGAGGGGTGGAATCGTTCCATCAGCACTCATGACGCCTGCGCCCATGCGGAAATCATGGCAATCCGCGCGGCAGGTGTTCGGCTGGCGAACTACCGTCTGCTCGACACCACCCTCTATGTGACGCTGGAGCCCTGTTGCATGTGCGCCGGCGCCCTGATCCACAGTCGGGTCAAGCGAGTGGTGTTCGGGGCGCGAGATCTCAAGACCGGAGCCGCGGGGTCCGTGTTCGAAATATTGCAGGACCCGCGTCATAACCACAGGGTGACGCTGACCGGCGGTGTGCTGGCGGAAGCCTGCTCGGCCCAGCTGTCAGCCTTCTTCAAGCGTCGCCGCGCCGAGAAAAAGGCGGCCAGACAGGCGCTGCAACAAAGCGGCGGCCCTGCCGTCTGAGGCCAACGGGGGTGAGCCGCCTTGCCCCGCGCTTGATGCCTTCATATATCCCCATATAAAACAGATGGTTGGCACTGCTGATTGCCCACAACATCCTGCCTGAATGCCCCTCAAAATAGCCTATTCGCAGAGGGCCTTGATGTAACAAAACTGTCATGCAACCGCCATATAATGCCGCCAAGCTAGCGCACATTGAGGTCTTGCATGTCATCGGAATCGATAAACTTGGGTATGGCGGGCAGTAGAAAGCGCCGTATCAAGGATAAGTTGGCCAAGTACGGGGTCACCGCAGGTGGTGCCCTGGTGCTGGTGGCCCTGTTGCTCATTTTCTTCTACCTGCTCTATGTGGTGAAACCCATCTTCAATGGTGCCACGATGGAGCCGACCGCGTCGTTTACGCTGCCCGTTGAGGGCAAGACGGCCTGGCTTGGGGTAGAGGAGCAGAACGAGATTGGCTATCGCTTCAGCGACAAGGGGCTGGTCAACTTCTTCGCCGTCCAGGGGGATGGCAAGGTCAAGGTGGGGCAGGCCCTGGGTCAGGCCCAGGTTGCCGGCGACATCACCACGGTCGCGTCACCCGCGCCGGGTCAGAAGCTCATCGCTTACGGTTTTGCCGATGGCACGGCGCTGGTGATGCAGCCCTACTTCAAGGTCTCCTATCCCAACGATGTGCGGGTCATAGAACCCAGCCTGCAGTATCCCTTCGGTGAAACACCTGTGGTGATTGATCCGCAAGGAAAAGCGTTGCAGCTGATGGTGTTCGCGGCGACCAAGGAGAAGATGGCCACCGCCGCTGTGACCGAGGATGGTCGCGGCGTGATGACGGTGATGACCGGCGAGGAGAATTTCCTCTCCGGCGAGGTGGAGTGGAGCGCCCAGAACTACAGCATTCCCTCCCTGCCGCGTCATGTGGATCAGCTGTTGCTGACCCCCAATCTGCGTATCCTGTTCGTGCGTGACGGCAACCGCCTCTCTGTCTACGACATCCACAACCTCAATGACATCTCCCTGCGCAACGTCATGGAGATCAATGCCCCCAATGCCAACGTGACCCGGGTTGAGCTGCTCTCCGGTGCCTCCTCCCTGCTGGTGGGCAACGACAACGGCGTCATCTCCCAGTGGTTTGAAGTGGCCAAGGATGGCAAGCGCCAGTTCACCCAAATTCGTGACTTCAAGGGCGATGGCCCTGTGGATCTGCTCACCCCGGAGCACTTTCGCAAGGGCTTCATCAGTGCAGGCAGTGATGGCACCGTCAGCTTCTTCCACGCCACCGGCGAGACCAAGCTGCTGAGCGAGAAGGTCGAGGGCGGCCCCTTGTCGGCCCTGGCCATCTCGCCACGCCACAACGTGCTGCTGATGCAGCAGGAGGGTGGCTTCAAGTTGTTCACGGTGGAGAATGAGCATCCCGAGGTGACCTGGTCTGCTCTGTGGCAAGAGGTGTGGTACGAAGGCTATCCCGAGCCTCAGTATGTGTGGCAATCCACCTCCGCCAGCAACGACTTCGAAGCCAAGCTGAGCCTGGTGCCGCTGGTGTTTGGCACCCTGAAAGCCGCCTTCTACGCCATGATGTTTGCGGTGCCGCTCGGGGTCGCTGGCGCCATCTACACCGCCTACTTCATGTCGGCCGGGCTGCGCAAATACGTCAAGCCGACGGTCGAGATCATGGCGGCGCTGCCGACCGTTATTCTGGGCTTTCTGGCGGGTCTGTGGCTGGCGCCCATCATCGAAGGGACGCTGCCCGGGGTAGTGCTGCTATTCATCCTGCTGCCAATGGGGATGCTGCTGACCGCGCTGGTGTGGAACTATCTGCCGGAGCGCTGCAAATCCTGGTTGCCGGAGGGGTGGCACGCCATCCTGCTGATCCCCGTGCTGCTGCTGATCGGCTGGGGCGCCTTCGCGGTGAGCCCGCTCATCGAGAACGCCTTCATGCACGGCGATTCGCGCATCTGGCTGACTCACGAGATGGGCATCAAGTTTGATCAGCGCAACTCCCTGGTAGTCGGTATCGCCATGGGCTTTGCTGTCATCCCTACTATTTTCTCTATCGCAGAGGACGCCGTGTTCTCCGTGCCCAAGCATCTCACTCAGGGCTCGCTGGCGCTGGGGGCGACTCCCTGGCAGACCCTGAGCCGGGTGGTGATCCTCACCGCCAGTCCGGGCATCTTCTCGGCGGTGATGATGGGTCTTGGCCGCGCCGTGGGCGAGACCATGATAGTGCTGATGGCCACCGGCAATACCCCCATCATGGACTTCTCCATGTTCCAGGGGCTGCGCACCCTTGCCGCTAACATCGCGGTGGAGATGCCGGAATCGGAAGTAGGCAGTTCCCACTATCGGGTGCTGTTCCTCGCGGCCTTCGTCCTGTTTGTGTTCACCTTTATGTTCAACACCCTGGCCGAGTTTGTCCGTCAGCGGTTGCGTGAAAAATACAGCTCGATGTAAGGGGCAACTCTGTAATGGACAAGGAATCGACAATGGGTAAGTGGTTTAAATCAGGGGCCCCCTGGATCTGGATGACGGGGGGGGCCGTCAGCCTGAGTCTGGTGGCGGTACTGGGTCTGTTGCTGCTCATCGGCTGGCGTGGTCTGGTCTACTTCTGGCCTCACCCTATCTATGAGTGGCAACTTGAGGATGCCAACGGCAACAAAAGCGTGTTGATCGGTGAGATCAATGATCGCGAGCTGGTGCCGGTGGAGCGGCTGCGTGCCGCAGGTATCCCGCTGGAAGGGGAGGAGCGTGAGCAGATCACTCGTTATCTGGTCAAGACTGGCAACCGCGAGTTCGTCGACCTCGATTTCCGCTGGGTGCTGGAGACCGACATCAAGTCCCGGACCCGGCCTGCCGAGCTGGCGATGGTGGAGCGTACCACCAACGGCAACTTCTACGGCTACATCGTGGGGGTGAAGGAGGATGGCAACGAGCTGACCACGGATCTGCACCCTGCTCTGAAGCGGGTGCTGGCTCGCGCCAATGCGCTCTCCGCACAGGCTAACGATCTGCAAAAAGGGGATATTGGCAGGATCAACTATCAGCTGGAGCGGCTGCGCCTGAAAGAGCGCAGGGCCGAGCTGGATGACAAGCTGACCGATCAGCTCAAAGCCGAACTGGCCAGTGAGCGCCAGGCGCTCAACGACCGTTATCAGCTGCTGGAAAAAGAGCTCTTCTCCCTGCGCAGCCAGGCCGACCGCGACGCCATTACTGTCAAGGATATGCGTGGTGAGCTGGTGACCATGCCCATGTCCAAGGTACTGGATGTGGTGTGGCCCAACGACATGAGCCTGCTGGCCAAGGTGGGTCACTGGTTCCACCAGATCGGCAAGTTCGTCTCCGACGATCCCCGCGAGGCCAACACCGAGGGCGGCGTATTCCCGGCCATCTTCGGCACCGTGTTCATGGTGCTCCTGATGGCGATCATAGTCACGCCGCTCGGCGTGGTGGCGGCTGTCTACCTGCACGAGTACGCGGGCAAGAACAGTCTGACCAAGATCATCCGCATCGCCGTGATCAACCTCGCGGGTGTACCCTCCATCGTCTACGGCGTGTTCGGTCTGGGCCTCTTCGTCTATACCCTGGGCGGCTCGCTGGATCGGCTGTTCTACCCGGAAGCGCTGCCGAGCCCGACCTTTGGCTCACCCGGTGTTATCTGGGCGGCGCTGACTTTGGCTATCCTGACTCTGCCGGTGGTGATTGTCTCCACCGAAGAGGGGCTGTCGCGGATCCCGGGCACCATACGTCAGGGCTCGCTGGCACTGGGGGCCACCCAGGCCGAGACCCTGTGGCGCATCGTGCTGCCGATGGCGAGTCCGGCCATCATGACCGGCCTTATTCTGGCGATTGCCCGTGCTGCCGGTGAAGTGGCGCCGCTGATGCTGGTGGGGGTGGTGAAACTGGCGCCGACCCTGCCGATGGATGGCAACTTCCCGTTCCTGCACGTGGAGCGCAAGTTCATGCACCTGGGCTTCCACATCTATGATGTCGGGTTTCAGAGTCCCAACGTCGAGGCGGCGCGCCCGTTGGTCTATGCCACCGCCTTCCTGCTGGTGACGGTGATCGTTAGCCTCAACCTGACTGCCATCGGTATTCGTAACCACTTGCGTGAAAAATTCCGCTCTTTGGAACATTGATGTGGCTGCCCGGACGGATGTTGAGACAATGGATGAACAGCATGAACCTGACCGACATCACAGCCATTCGTAACCACTGCGTGAGAAATCCCGGTGGCTGGAACATGAATCCAGCCACCCCAGACTGATGTGAGGCAAGGGACGGGTTTCCCCCCTTGCCAGTCAAGTGTTCCGGCCGCTGGCGCATCAAGATGCCCGCCGCCACCGACTGATTTGAGGTAACAGATGATCAACGTAACGACCACGTCCACCCAGCACACTGCGCTGGATCTGCTCAACCTGAGCCCGGAGCAGACCGCGCTGAAGGTGAAGGATCTTAACCTGTACTACGGCAACAAACAGGCGCTGTTCAACGTCAACATGAAGATCCCGAAAGGGCAGGTGACTGCGTTTATCGGTCCGTCCGGTTGTGGTAAATCGACCCTGCTGCGCTGTATCAACCGGATGAACGATCTGGTGGAGATCTGCCGCATCGAGGGGGAGATCCAGCTGCACGGCCACAACATCTACGACAAGGGAGTGGATGTTTCTGCCCTGCGTCGTCAGGTGGGCATGGTGTTCCAGCGTCCGAACCCTTTCCCCAAGTCCATCTACGAGAACGTGATCTACGGCCTGCGCCTGCAGGGCATCAACGACAGACGCACCCTGGATGAGGCGGCCGAGCGCTCCCTGCGCGGTGCGGCGCTGTGGGACGAGGTGAAGGATCGTCTGCACGACAATGCCTTCGGTCTCTCCGGTGGTCAGCAGCAGCGTCTGGTGATCGCCCGGGCCATCGCCATCGAACCGGAAGTGCTGCTGCTGGATGAACCCACCTCTGCGCTGGATCCGATTTCGACCCTCACCATCGAGGAGCTGATCAACGAGCTCAAGAGCCAGTTCACCGTGGTGATCGTGACCCACAACATGCAACAGGCGGCGCGGGTGTCGGATCAGACTGCCTTCATGTATATGGGCGAGCTTATCGAGTACTCGAACACCAACACCATCTTCACCACCCCGGCCAAGAAAAAGACCGAAGATTACATCACAGGTCGTTACGGCTAAGGCATGGTGGGTGCAACAAGGATCTTATTGATATGAACAAGATGAGCATCAATAAACAGATTACCGGTCAGTTCAACGGCTGAGGCATGGTTGGTGCAACAAGGATCATGGGTATGAACAAGATGAGCATCAATAAACAGATTACCGGTCAGTTCAACGGCTAAGGCATAATCGGAGCATCAAGGATTATTTGTATGGACAATATGAACCTCAATAAACACATCTCCGGTCAGTTCAATGCCGAGCTAGAGAGCGTGCGCAATCAGGTGCTGGTGATGGGCGGTCTGGTGGAGCAGCAACTGACCGACGCCATCGCGGCCATCCACGATCAGGATCTGGATGCGGCGTGCAAGATAGTGGCCAACGACCACAAGGTCAACGCTATGGAAGTGGCGATCGACGAGGAGTGCACCCGCATCATCGCCAAACGTCAGCCCACCGCGTCCGACCTGCGCCTGGTGATGGCCATCATCAAGACCATCACGGATCTGGAGCGCATCGGCGACGTGGCGGACAAGATTGCCCGCATGCTGACCGACAACGCCAACAAGCCGCAGCCGCCTTTGGTATCGCTAGAGAACATGGGTCGACGCACCATCAAGATGCTGCATGACGTGCTCGACGCCTTTGCCCGCATGGATCTGGAGGCGGCCATCGCCGTTTACAAAGAAGATGACAAGGTGGATCGGGAGTACGAGTCCATCATTCGCGAGCTGATGACCTACATGATGGAAGATCCGCGCACCATACCCCAGGTACTGAACGTGCTGTGGGCGGCGCGGGCCATCGAGCGGGTCGGCGATCGCTGTCAGCACATCTGCGAATACATCGTCTATTACGTCAAGGGCAAGGATGTGCGCCATACCAAGGCGGACGAGCTCAATGAGCTGCTTGGCAAGCACTGACCGTAAAATGAATAAAAAGGCGCTTTGGGCGCCTTGATATAATTCGTTATGCATTTGAAATAAAAGGATTTATTTCAGGCAGTGTCCACACTGTGACCACATCGAGAAACTAGAATGAAAAAGCCCCTGTACTGCAGGGGCTTTTTGACGTGAGCTCTAGGTTCAGAGTAATAACGTTACGATGCAAGATAGTAAGAAAAGAAAACTCATAAGGGTCGAGAGAACGGCTAGCCGTCGTAGCCCGTTGGGGCATTTGTAGCGCTTTGAGTCAACCATCAGCGCAACACCATACCGGTGGAATCTCGTAAAACGATTCACGAACCACTGGCTTTCAAACTTTGGATTATCAGACATGAACTGATCCAGCTTTGGTGTCATGAAAATCATCATTAGCAAAGTGAACGGCAATGTGAAAAATAGCCCTAATAATATTAGGCTGCTGATGGCACCAATCAGATCGAGTATGTCAGTCATCAAGAGCACCTTTCATTTTATACAAAACATCCATAACCTTTTCTGAACCATTGTCGGCAGCATCGGAAATGATCTCTCCAACCTGAGCTCCCATCTCACTGAACTTGCTACCAGCGTAATAGCCACCGGCTACTGTTCCACCGATGCCAACCACCGCAATAACAGGAGCTGATAGCACAACGCCAAAGGCGATAGCGACACCACTGGCCGCCCCAATAGCGATAGAACCCCCTACTTTCGCTCCCCAGATCCCTCCACCGACAGCTCCACTAAAGCGCCCAATTTCACGCGCAGTAGTTTTTTGGCATTGAGTGCCTTCGGTACATGCGTGATGGACCTTGGTTAAGCCTGTCGCCGCATCCAGCCCGATGCTGACATATCCAATCCGGTTTGCACCTGCAACGAACTTACTCATATGAGCAATTCGTTCTCCAAGTGCTGGGACTTCTCCATGGCGTGAGACGGTTCGCCAGTTATGAAGTACCGATTTTGTGGATAGACCGAGCCGCCTTTTGAGAGTGCTGTAATCCGAAATACTGATTCCAGACACGGCTAGTTTTGACAAGTGCCCATCCAGTTTGCTGAATAACATTTGTCTTTGCAGGTAAAATTCAGGGGGAAAAGGTTTCCCTTTGCTGCTGCTGACGTGAACAACATAAAGGTAAGCGCCGTTAAATCGACCTACTTGCCTTTACCGTATTGCGCCACTTTTTTTGCAATCGGCTCCAGCGGGACGTTCCATGGCAGCAGGGCTTCGAGCTTTTCCAGGGTATCGGCCTCGCCAAT
>NZ_JAACGC010000016.1:0-68650 GCF_029237385.1 Aeromonas sp. 1HA1 | reverse complement strand
GATCTGGCGCTGCCAAAAATCAACGCGTTCTTGAGTGGTCATAGCGGAAATCCCAACGTAGATACGATGGGTTTCAGTGTGCCGAGGTGATCTCAGTAAAAACAGGTGCTGATTCAGGGGCGCTTACACCTCATCAGCCACCACGGCAAAGCCACGACCCTGCTCACCGGCACGGGCCGCCTCGATGGCGGCGTTGAGCGCCAGCAGGTTGGTCTGATCGGCGATGCCGCGGATCACGTCCACCACCACGTTGATCTGGGCAGATTCACGCTCCAGCTCGGCGACCAGGGTCCCCGCCTGTTCAATCTCCTCGGCAACCCGGGTAATGGCCACCAGCGAGCTCTGCACATCCTGATTGCCGCGACGGGCCAGGGCGTTGGCGGAGCTGGCGGACTCAGAAGCGGTCTCTGTGTTGCCGGCCACATCGGCCACGGTCGCCTTCATCTGGGTCATGGCGGTCGCCACCAGGGTGATCTCCTGCTGCTGGCTCTGGATCCCCTGCGCCGACTGTGCGGAGACGGCACTCACCTCTTCGATGGCGGTGCCAAGCTGGGTCACGGCGGCGACCACTTCTTCAATCAGGCCACGCAGATTGTCCTGCATCTTGAGGGATGCCTTGGCCAACATGCCCAGCTCATCACGACCTATGTGCTGGCGATCCAACTGATGGGTCAGGTCACCTGCGGCGATGGCGTTGGCCTGCGCCACCACGGCTTGCAGCGGCAAACAGATCTGGCGAGTCAGGAACCAGGTCATGGCCATCATGAACAGCAGCAGACCACCGATGCTCACCATGGCAAAACGGGTCACCATGTTGACGCTGTCGAGCAGGCTGCCACGATTCTCCTTCACGAAGCCGAGGTTCACCTCCACCAGGCTGTTGACCGACTGCTCCAGGGCACCATAGGCGGCGTTGGACTGGAACAACTGTGCCTTGGCCTCGGCCAGCTGGCCTTGTACCAAAAGCTGATCGACTGCATTGACCGAGTTCAGGTACTGCTGCCAGTCCTGCTTGGCACGGTTGAACACCCGGCGCTCATGTTCAGCACCCACCGTTGACTCGTAGCCACGAAAAGCACGCTCGACCTTCTGGACACTGTCCTGAATACGGCCACGACGGGCCTGCAGATCGGCGGCATCGTCAACCATCAGCAGGGCGAACTGGGCCCGACGCACATAAGAGACGTCGTAGAGCAGCGTTTGCACCGAAAGCACGCTCGGCAGGGTGGAGTCGGTAAAGTTCAACACGCGGTCGCGCACGCCGCGCAGCTCGCTGGAGAGAAAAATACCGAATATCACGTTGACGGCAGCAATGACCGCAAAGACCACGGCAATCTTCTTGCCGATAGACAGATTTTTATAAAACATGGTGACTGGTGATCCTCAACTGCTGACAAGCAGGTGCACTGTGGCGATCACATCCGTGTGAGCTAATACCCGGACATTCCTGACGGGAGATGAGACGTTGCGAAAAACCAAGGGAAGGGCTGGTTTCGCGAGGGCGGCATGTTATCACAGAACGGCCTACTCCCTTCACCGGAATTCGCAGTGTGAAAGCAAGTTACTTTTCCTAACAACCAGACTTTCATCACAAACTATTTATAGCGACCAAAACATATCACATCGTTAGCCGATGAATGCAATCGGTCAGCGGGCATGGACCCATGCCGCAGGCCCGCCTCTGTGTAATGCAACACCATGGTGATGAGCATCCTCATCCGCTGCCAATCGAAGTCCTGCTTATGGATAACGCGTCGGCGCTGCCAGTTTCCTCCAGCTCAATCCCGCTACACGGGCTGGCGGTGCCCGTTATGGCCTCATCGGCGGACCGGCCGGCTTGGCCGCCAGTGCCATAGAGATCTATCACACGGTGACGCAGCCGGAATCGGTCCCAAAATAGATCGACAACCGGGATGGACACGTCAGCCGGATCTGCGTCGTCCTCAGCAACCATGACAACGGCGCCATAGCGCGGCGGCAAGCCATCGGCGGGCTCTTCATCAATCGCGGCGGGATCCGCAACCGGACCCACTGCGACAAGCGGCTGATGAAACGGGGACATATCACTTCCACCTCTGTCCCCTTTTATCTTCCTCCTGGCGATAATCTCGGAATGCTCGGCGCCATCGCCAACTTTTGTTATGATTCACAACAACTTATTCGGCCACACGGCCATCGAGACGAGGTGAGTGATGAAAGTAGGTATTATCGGCGCCATGGAACAGGAAGTGGCCTTGCTGCGCAGCCAGATGAACGAGCCAACCACCCTGCAACTGGGCGGTTGCGAGTTCTATCAGGGAATGCTGGCGGGCAAAGAGGTGATCCTGACTCGCTCTGGCATCGGTAAGGTTGCCGCCAGCGTCGCCACCAGCCTGCTGCTGGAAAAATTTGCCCCGGATTGCGTGATCAACACCGGCTCTGCCGGCGGCTTTGCCCAGGATCTGCATATAGGTGACGTGGTCATCGCCAGCGAAATGCGCTTCCACGACGTGGATGTGACCGCCTTCGGCTACGAGATGGGCCAGATGGCGCAACAACCCGCCGCCTTCCCCTGCGATGATAAATTGATCGCAGTGGCACAAGATTGCATCGCCGAGCAAGGCAAGCATCAAACCAAAGTTGGCCTTATTTGTACCGGCGATCAGTTCATGTGCAAACCGGACGCCATCGCCAAGGCCCGTGCCGATTTCCCGCAGATGCTGGCAGTAGAGATGGAAGGGGCCGCCATCGGCCAGGTGTGCCACATGTTCAAGGTCCCCTATCTGGTGGTGCGCGCCATGTCAGACATCGCCGGCAAGGAACAGGTTGAATCCTTCGACGCCTTCATCGAGGTGGCGGGCAAGCATTCGGCCGAGATGATCATCAAGATGCTCGGCAAGCTGTGATCGACCTCGCCACGCTGGAACACATGGCCGCCACTCCGGCGGCCATTTTGCTCGGGGCCGCGCTGCTGGAAGCCATACTGCCCTGGCCTGCCCAGTTCAGACTCTCCGCGCTGGTGCCCCTGCTGACCCGCTTGGGCCACAAGGTTCACCGTCCCGATGGCGCGCCCCAGCAGCAATTTCGGGCCGGCCTGCTGGCCCTGCTGGTCGTCTGGCTGCCATGCGCAGCCGGACTCTGGGCCGTGCGCAACCTCTCCCTCTTGGAGCCGCTGTTTGATCTGCTGTTTCTGCTGCTGATGATAGAATCGCGCCCGCTGCGAGAGCTGGCCAAGTCCACCCGTTCACTGGCATGTCAGGAAACCCTGGTGGTTGCC
The DNA here is from genome assembly GCF_029237385.1 of Aeromonas sp. 1HA1. Classification (NCBI taxonomy): domain Bacteria; kingdom Pseudomonadati; phylum Pseudomonadota; class Gammaproteobacteria; order Aeromonadales; family Aeromonadaceae; genus Aeromonas; species Aeromonas sp. 1HA1. The sequence continues at coordinate 65,394 of NZ_JAACGC010000016.1, read as the reverse complement.
CGCCTGCAGGCCGCCCCCTGGCTCAGGCGTGAGACCGGCAAACTCTCCGTGATGGGGGTCACCAAGGCGGTCAGCGAGACCTGTGCACTGCGGCTGACAGGGCAGTGGGCCGGGCCCTTGCTCGGGTTTGCGCTGGCAGGCGTTCAAGGTGCACTGCTGTGGCGACTCGCTCAATTGATGAACCAGGGCTGGAGCCCCAAGCAAGCGGCATTCAGCCACTTCGGCCGTGCCGCTGCCATGCTTTACCAGGGGCTCTGTACCCCCGCCATCCTGCTGCTGGTACTGCCCCTCGGCCTGATCCGGCTGCGCCAACTGGGGGCTCGCCTGCGCACGGCCATACAGTGGCCCTACCCTGCCATGGGCGCCTTGTTGACGCTGCTGTCCCACTCGCTGGGTATCCGGCTGGGTGGCCCACGCTATTACCAGAACACCCTGTTCCGATTCCCGGTGTTCGATGCGGTGAACGACCCTGATGCCAGCAGCGCACTGCGCTTGCTCAACCGGTTGCAACAGGTTGGCTGGGGCTGGCTGACACTGGCACTCCTCTTCACTGCACTGGAGCAACTGCATGGCTAGGTATGTCGCCCTGATCTGCCTGCTCTGTTGGCCACTGACGCTGCTGGCGGCTGCGCCGATGCGCATCGTCAGCCTCACGCCCCATCTGACCGAGCTGCTGTTTGCCATCGGTGCCGGCGATCGCATCGTCGCCACCGATGATGCCTCCGACTTTCCGCCCGAGGTGACAACTCGGCCACACGTGGCCAACTACCGCAGCATCAACCTGGAAGCCCTGCTGGCCCAGAAACCGGATCTGGTGGTGGCCTGGCACTCTGCCCAATCCCGCATGCTCGCACCCATAGAGCAGCTGGGCATTCCCGTGTTCTACTCTGAGCCCACGGACTTCGCCTCCCTGGCCACAGAAATACGGGCGCTGGGAAAACGGTTGGAGCTGGAACAAGCAGCCAATTCCCAGGCCGATGCCTATCTCGCTAGATTGGCAGAACTCAAGCAACGCTACGGCCAACCCAAGCATATCAAGGTGTTTTATCAGCTCTGGCATCCCCCTCTGACCAGCGTCAGCGGTGCCGCCTGGCCAGCTCAGGCCATCGAACTATGCGGGGGGGAGAACCTGATGGCCAAGGCCAAGACCCCCTACCCTCAAGTCAGTCTGGAGCAAGTGATCAAGGCCAACCCGGCACTGATCCTGGCGGGGAGTCAAGATCCCGGCGCCCTGCGTCACTGGCAGCAGTGGCCCATGATCGATGCGGTCAAACACCAGCGCCTGCAACTCATCAACTCGGATGAGCTACACCGCTTCACCCCGAGGGCACTCAATGCCGTGCAGCAGGTGTGTGATGCCATAGAGCAAGCGAACCATTCAAGCCCACATGAAACGACCCCACAACCATTTCAAAATGGTCCAAATTTTGCTAGGGAATATGAGTGATTTAAATTTTAGCTCAGTGAGGATCATACTAAACAACGCACTGCTCTATTTTTACGCTATTAGAATGACACTTTGTCCTCTCGACTTGTATTGGTGATAAAGAATGAACAATGAGATCCTGCCCCTGATTGATCGTAAGATGTCCCTGTTTACTCTCGATCTCCAAAAAGTGGAAGTACTGCTGAGTCAGACGGTAATAAGTTCACGGTTCTTGGTATTAGGTGGGGCTGGTACGATAGGGCAAGCAGTCACTAAGGAGATCTTCAAACGTCATCCTCTCAAACTTCATGTCATTGATATTAGTGAGAATAACCTAGTTGAGTTGGTAAGAGATATTCGCAGCTCGTTCGGATACATCGATGGCGATTTTCAGACCTTTGCGCTGGATATTGGCTCCATTGAATATGATGCGTTTATCAAAGCCGATGGCGCTTACGACTATGTGCTCAATCTCTCCGCGTTGAAGCACGTGCGTAGCGAAAAAGATCCCTTCACCCTGATGCGCATGATCGATGTCAACGTGTTCAACACAGAGAAAACCATCCAGCAGTCCATCGAGATGGGAGTGAAGAAGTATTTCTGTGTCTCGACGGACAAGGCCGCCAACCCGGTCAACATGATGGGGGCCTCCAAGCGCATCATGGAGATGTTCCTGATGCGTCGCAGCGAGCAGATTGCCATTTCAACCGCGCGTTTTGCCAACGTGGCCTTCTCCGATGGCTCCCTGTTACACGGCTTCAATCAACGGCTGCAAAAGCGTCAGCCCATCGTCGCCCCCTGCGACATCAAGCGTTATTTCGTCACACCGCAAGAGTCCGGGGAACTGTGTCTGATGTCCTGTATCTTTGGTAAAAACCGTGACATTTTCTTTCCCACACTCAGTGAAGCACTGCACCTCATCACGTTCGCCGAGATTGCGGTGAAATATCTGGATCGGCATGGTTACAAGCCTTATCTGTGCAAGGACGAGGATGAAGCCAGAACCCTGATGGCGAGTCTGCCTGAGCAGGGGATGTGGCCTTGCCTCTTTACAAAGAGCGACACAACGGGTGAGAAAGACTTTGAAGAGTTCTTCACTGATAAAGAAGTGCTGGACATGGATAGGTTTGAAAACTTGGGCATCATCAAGAATGAACCCGCCTATCAGAATGACCTGCTAAACCATTTTGAGCAGACCATTACTGCCATGAAAATGAAACGTGCCTGGGACAAGAAAGATATCGTGGAGTTGTTTTTTGCCATGCTCCCGGGCTTTGCTCATAAAGAAACGGGCAAATACCTCGACGGCAAGATGTAAGGAGTCGGTGTGCATACTCAATTAATTCGTTTTATTCGTGATACCTACAAGACCGATGACTTCATCCCTCTCCATTCGCCGACCTTTGCCGGCAATGAGCGACAATATGTTCTGGACACTCTGGAAAGCACCTTTGTCTCCAGTGTCGGCGCCTATGTTGAGCAGTTTGAGCACCAAATAGCGGCCTTTACTGGTTCTGCCCGTGCCGTTGCCACCATGAATGGGACGGCGGCGCTGCACATAGCCCTGTACATGGCAGGTGTGCAGGCCGGCGATCTTGTGATCACCCAACCCCTGACTTTCGTGGCAACCTGCAACGCCTTGTATCACATGGGCGCAGAACCCGTGTTTGTCGATGTGTCACGCCAGAGCCTGGGTCTGTGCCCCATTGCCTTGGCCAACTGGCTGGAAGAGCATGCCTCTCGCACCGAGACAGGAGCCATCCACAAGGCAAGCGGGCGCCGCCTCAAAGCCGTCGTACCCATGCATACCTTTGGCCATCCGGTGGAGCTCGATGAGCTACAAGCGGTCTGCCAGACGTGGGGAATTACGCTAGTGGAGGATGCAGCCGAGAGCCTTGGCTCCTATTACAAAGGCAAACACACGGGGACGCTGAGCGCATTTTCGGCCCTGAGCTTCAACGGCAACAAGATCATCACCACGGGTGGTGGCGGCATGGTGCTCTGCCAGAATGCCGAACAGGGCGCACGCACCAAGCACATCACCACCACGGCAAAGATGCCTCACCCGTTCGAGTTTTATCACGATGAACCAGGCTTTAACTACCGCATGCCCAATCTGAATGCGGCCCTGGGGTGTGCCCAGATGGAGGCCTTGCCTCAGTTCCTGGCACAGAAGCGGACACTTGCCATGCACTATGCCGAGTTCTTCAAAGATCAGGCGTGCCTGTTTGTCACCGAACCGTCCTACGGGCGTTCCAACTACTGGCTCAATGCGATTGTCTGTGAAGAACAAAGCCAGCGGGATACCCTGTTGATCGAGCTGAATAAGGCGGGCGTCATGATCCGACCGGTGTGGAAGCTGATGCACCGCCTGCCCATGTTCTCCCATGCCCTGCGGGGGGACTTGTCCAATGCACAGTGGCTTGAAGCGCATCTGATCAACCTGCCCAGCTCGCCCGTGGAGGTCTGAACATGGCCAAAACCATCGCCGTTTTTACCGGGACTCGCGCCGAATATGGGCTGCTCTATTGGTTGATGAAAGACATTGCCGCCGATCCTGAACTGGATTTTAGGCTCATTGTTTCGGGGACCCATCTCTCCCCCGAGTTTGGTCTGACCTACCAGCAGATCGAGCAGGATGGCTTCAAGATAGATGAGCGCATCGAGATGCTGCTCTCCTCTGATACCTCCGTCGGTGTAGTCAAGAGCATGGGGGTGGCATTGTTGGGGTTGGCTGATGCGCTGGCGCGCCAGCAACCCGATATTTTGGTGATCCTGGGGGATCGCTTCGAAGCCCTGGCCGCGGCCCAGGCGGCCATGTTGCAACGTATACCTGTTGCCCACCTCCATGGCGGGGAGATCACCGAAGGAGCCTATGACGATGCCATTCGTCATGCCATCACCAAGCTGAGCTATCTGCATTTCACGGCAGCCGAGCCCTATCGGCAGCGGGTCATTCAGCTGGGAGAAGCGCCGGAGCGGGTATTCAACGTGGGGGCTGTCGGCCTGGATCACATCGCTAAGACCCAACTGCTTTCCATGGACGAGCTGCAATCATCCCTTGGGTTTACGCTGGACTCACCGTTTTTCGTGGTGACCTATCACCCCGTGACCCTGGCCGATGAAGCGGCCGAGGAGAGCTTCAGGGCATTGCTGGCGGCGCTGGATCAATTCCCTGCCCATCAGGTGATCCTGACTTATCCGAACGCGGATGACGGCGGGCGCGCCATCATCCCCCTGCTCGTGCAGTATGCGGCAGAAAAAAACGCGCGCGTGCTGGCCATTCCTTCCCTGGGTTACAGGCGCTACCTGAGTGCTGTGAAACACAGTGCCGCCGTGATTGGCAACTCGTCGAGCGGCATCATAGAAGTTCCCTCACTAGGCGTACCGACCATCAATATTGGTCAGCGTCAGCAAGGGCGACTGGCAGCGCAGAGCGTGCTGCATTGCGAGGCGAATAGCATGGCCATTACGCAATGTATTGCCCTGGCCCTGCAACCTATGGCCCCAGATGCTTACATCAATCCTTATGGTGTAGGGGATGCCAGCAGCCAGATTGTTGCTCGTCTGAAGTACCTGACCACACCGACCATCAAACAATTCCATGATCTCGACAGGAGTCCGTCGCCATGATCCGCATCATCGCCGAAGCCGGCGTCAACCATAATGGCGACGAAGCACTCGCTGTGGCTCTGATCGATGCCGCCCACCGTGCAGGTGTCGATGTTGTCAAGTTTCAGACCTTCAAGGCGGCCAATCTGGTGACCCGCCAAGCCAAACAGGCCGCTTATCAGACTGCCAATACCGGCAGGGAAGAGAGCCAGTTTGCCATGCTCTCCCGCCTCGAGCTCTCGTTCGATGCCCATCTTCGCCTGATCGCCCATTGCGAGTCCCTTGGCATCGAGTTTCTGTCCACCGCCTTCGATACCGAGAGCCTCGATTTCTTGGTGAATCAGCTCAAATTGCAGACTCTGAAGATCCCTTCGGGAGAGCTAACCAATGCCCCCTTCGTGCTGGCCCATGCCCGTACCGGTTGCGAGTTGATCGTCTCCACCGGCATGGCCACCTTGGCCGAAGTGGAAGCTGCCCTCGGGGTGATCGCCTTCGGCCTGACAGTGCCTCATGATGTGCAACCGGGCGAGGCTGCCTTCATGGCCGCCTACGCCAGTGAGGCTGGTCAGGCGGCGCTGGCCAAGAAGGTTACTTTGCTCCATTGCACGACCGAGTATCCGGCGCCCATAGTGGATATCAACCTCAAAGCCATGGATACCCTGTCTCACGCATTCCGGTTGCCGGTCGGTTATTCGGATCACAGCCAGGGCATCACCATTCCCGTGGCGGCGGTAGCCCGAGGGGCCTGCCTAATCGAGAAGCACTTCACTCTGGATCGCAACATGGAGGGGCCAGATCACAAGGCTTCTCTGGAACCCGATGAACTGGCCGCCATGGTGCAGGGGATCCGCGATGTGGAACTGGCGCTGGGGGATGGCATCAAGGGGCCGCGCCAGAGCGAGATCAAGAACAAGGAGATCGCACGCAAGAGCCTTGTGGCTGCCTGCGACATTGAGAAGGGCGCCATCCTCTGTGCCGACAACCTCGCCATCAAGCGCCCGGGCGATGGAATGAGCCCCTATGCCTACTGGCAGCTCTTGGGGCAACCCGCGAAGCGTGCCTATCAGGCGGGTGAACCTATCCGTGAATAAACCGGTGATCGTTCTGGGGGCGGGCGGGCATGCCTCCGTGCTGGTCGACATGCTGCGCAGCCAGGGAGTGGTTCCTCTTGCCCTGGTTGCACCTGCCACAGGTGCTCCGCGCGCCGTGCTGGCAGATATTCCCCTCTGGCACGACGAGGCTCAGATATTGACTCATCACCCGGATGAGGTGGAGTTGATCAACGGTATCGGCTCCTTGCCGGGCAACACGTTGCGGGCCGAGCTGTTTGCCCGTTATCGCGCCCTCGGCTACCGTTTTGCCGGGGTCGTCAGCACGAAGGCCATGATCTCTGATTACGCCGTGCTGGAAGAGGGTGTCCAGGTGATGGTAGGGGCCATCATTCAGGCCGGCACCCGGATTGGAGCCAACAGCATCATCAATACCGGAGCCATCGTGGATCACGACTGCCATCTGGGGAGTGACAATCATGTCGCACCGGGTGCCGTGCTCTCCGGCGGGGTGGTGACGGGCGAGCGAGTCCATATCGGCACGGGGGCCGCCGTGATCCAGGGCATATCGATTGACGCTGATGCAGTGGTGGGGGCAGGTGCTACGCTGACGCGTCCTCTTGGAGAAAAGCAGATTGCATACGTTGCCCGGGGCAGCGTGATGCCTATCAAGCAGTAAAGGATGGATTGGATGAGCAAAAATTGGGAAAAAGTGGTGCTGTCGCCGAAACATTCGGTGCGTGATGCCCTGGCCGTGATCAATGCGGAGGCGCTGCGAGTCTGTCTGGTCGTGGATCAGGAGCAACGTCTACTGGGGGTGGTCACTGATGGCGATATTCGCCGCGCCATCCTGAACAACGTGGCCCTGGCGCAAAGCATCACGGCTGTGATGAATCGAACCCCTATCACCGTCTCAGGCAAGTTGACCCGTGAACAGTTGCTGGAGCTAATGCGCGAGCGCAGCATTCTTTCCCTGCCGGTGGTCGATGACGCAGGCAAGCTGATCGGACTGGAAACCTGGGAGCAGGCAGTGAAGGTGCCTAGCTATGATAATCCTGTCTTTATCATGGCGGGCGGTTTCGGTACCCGGTTACGCCCACTCACCGACAGCTGCCCCAAGCCGATGCTCAAGGTGGGCGACAAGCCCATCCTGGAAACCCAGCTAAATCAGTTTCTCAAGGCGGGCTTAAAGAACATCTATATCTCCACTCACTATATGCCCGAACAGATCACCAGATATTTTGGCGATGGCTCTACCTGGGGCGCAAATATTCGATACGTGCATGAAGATACGCCTTTGGGAACCGGGGGGGCGCTTGGTCTGCTGCCTGCCGACATACCCGCTTTACCTCTAATCATGATCAATGGTGATATACTGACTACGGTAGATTTTGGACAACTGCTCGATTTTCACAATAAATATCTGCCAGCAGCTACCATGTGTGTTCGTGAATATGACCATCAGATACCATTTGGAGTCATCCGTGGTGATGGTAATCGAATCATAGAGATGCAAGAAAAACCCATCCAGCGCTACCTCGTTAATGCGGGGATGTACGTGGTCAGCCCTGACGTGTTTATGAATGTGCCAAGCCAGAAGTATATTGACATGCCTACTTTGCTGGAACAGCAAATAGCCAAAAAACAAGATGTTTTAATGTTTCCTCTCCATGAATATTGGCTAGACATTGGCCGTATAGATGATTTTAACAAGGCACAACTAGACATTAAGGGGTTAGTGTAATGTCACTAAATATTACTATCATTCCGGCACGTGGAGGCAGTAAACGCCTACCAAATAAAAATATCTTGCCATTGGCGGGTAAACCATTGATCACCTGGACGATAGATGCGGCTCTCGAGAGTCAGCTATTCGATATGGTATTGGTGAGCACAGACTCTCAAGACATCGCTGATATCGCAATAAATGCTGGCGCGACCGTGCCATTTTTACGACCAGCCCAGCTAGCCAATGATACCGCAACAACCAATGATGTGATCACTCATATGATCGAGTGGGTTGAATTACATTACAGAAGGGTGTCAAGGGTAACTCTGCTACAGCCAACATCGCCCCTGCGTGATGCAAATAATATTAAAGAGGCCATGGCACTTTATGAGATGAAAAATGCGCTGGCCGTTATCTCGGTTTGCGAACTTGAGCACCCTATACAATATTGCAATCGCCTATCAGCGAATTTAAGCATGGAGGGTTTTCTTCCCACTGCAGCGAATCGACGTAGTCAAGACCTAGAACCTTACTATCGCTTAAATGGTGCTATTTATATTTTTGATAGAAAATTCGTTGGTAAAATGTCCGATATATATTCTAAAGGTTCTATAGCTTATATTATGAGCAAGTTTAAATCTGTAGATATTGATGATGAATTTGACTTCAACATGGCTGAATTTATTAAAAATAGCTGCCATCATGAAAATAAAAGATGACATATGCCACTTAATTTTTAATCAAAGTGGCAGTGATGATATTTTTAGTTCATCCCGTCACTATATATTTATTTTTTATATAAATTAACTATTGCATTATCAACCATATCTACACTATCAAGTGCCTTGGGATACATATCTTTTGCTTTTTTCAGAAAACCTAACCAGAGCTCGATTGCAGGTTTCATCATAGTTAATGCTTTTGCTTCCTCTTCAAACAAGTAAAGAATGGAACTCAACATAGCGAACATATGATTCATCGAGCCATTCAACATTTGTGCGATTATATTATTTTTAGTTGTAGATATCTGAGAAAGATAACCGAAGTGCCTTAGCATCAATTGATTTATCTCATTTCTAGATAAAAAATCATGTTGCCATTCACCTATTATCTTATCGACAACATAATTGAAGAAATCAACATCAAGTAATGCTTTAAAATCCTGCACTGGTAGGTACAAAGGGGCACAGAGGTGATTGGTTATTTCATGCAGAATAGCTGCCTTATCAATAGGCTGACATAGTACGATGTCATCGGCGGGAACAGATCTAGCCCCCGATATTTTGGCACCATCACTACAATTGGCACAATGTACATCTTTATTGATAGCCAATACATCTTCAATGATACTCCTCGAGGTATCATACATCACATTACTTATGACAACACCACCAAAATTAGCCTCACATTGTCGTTCATTGTTGCTACACACCAAATCAGTCAAGATCTTAGCATTTAGTTCATTATTATAATATGCACTAGACTTAGCGTGATGGTGATTCTTATCCTTATAACCGTTATCTAAACCAAACAGATATAGACTTTTAAATCCAAGCTGTATAGGTGCATGAACGCCGATATTACCAACAAAGGGATTAACTGCCTGCCAAGCGGAAAAATCTTTGGCGGCAGAAAAATATGTTTGGCACATCATCACCCCTGGTTCATTACTCTTGAACGCAAGAACTGTTTTCTTGAACAGGGTTGAACAGTCTGGATGGACGACATCAGTGCTCAAAAATAAAATATCTTGTAAGAATTCAGGGTCATCCAAATTAACCATGAAATCATACACTGCTTTGGTTCGTTCGATTTGAACTTCTATATCTGGCGTTATCCCATGCTTATGCAAAGCCGATATAGCACTACCACAAGATATCAAAATGGCACGTTCTTTATTCTCTTTAATAAAAGGTAATGACTCATCAAGTGATGGACCACTGCCAATAATAAACACTGGTACGTTTTGGTGTTTTTGCGATATTTTTTTATTTTTCTTAAAAAATGGTACACCACGTTCAATATTACGCATAGAATGGGAAAGTGCGATCAGGCTATCATCAAAAAAACCCCACCCCATCACTAACAGATAATATTGCTGCTGTACCGTTTTCATAAGTTCATTTATTTTATCGTTTTGATACCCCCACATAGTAAAAGCATTTGCAACCAAGAAAGAGCCTCGAGAACTAACCGCCGATGAAAAATCTCTGACAATACTTTTTTCATCCTGTCCTAACAGAATGTGCAACCCCAGATTCTCCTGATACAAATAGGCTAGCAGTGGAGCCCAATCGAAGCAGAACAATGAAGCGTAGAATAAATCCAGGTCTGGCTCAAACAAGAACAACGAGCTAATTTTGCAACGCTCATAAAGATAACCAAGGTGATAGCCTAAACCAACCCCAAAGATCAATGCACAGGGAACTTGATCTGGTACTTTAATAAGGAGCTCAGCTTGTGATGATACCTCATCCTTATAAATAGTGAGATTATTGAGGTGTTCAACATGGATGGAACCCATTGGGTTCGCTTCCTGATGGAAAGAAAATTTTGATAATGCCCCCTTATCCATGAATTCATTCACGAGTGTCTCACAACTGAGATAGGGTTCAGCCCCATAAATGGCAACGTCATCGTCAAGCCATTTAAGATTTGGTTGACCATTTTCATTACAAAAAAACCTGAATGGACGTCTAGGAGAATAAACCTCATACATATCAGAGATGTGAGGAATATATTTCCGAAAGGCCTCTATGTTCTGTGTAAAACGAAGCGGCAATGCGACCATCATGGCGGCTTCTTGCTCTGCTTGTTGTTGAAGTCTCCGCATTTCCTGCTCGGCTTTTACCAGCACAGCATCAATATTGACCGACATCAGAACTCCTTGCTATTCAGGTTATAGGCCTGTCCAGCCTTGTTACCTTTCCCGACGTGAACCAGCTTATTAAAAACATTTTGATGATAGCTGACAGTTAAAGCTTTCAGCCTTTCTTCTTGAATGGACAGTGTAGCGGCCAATTCCGAAACTGCCTGCTGTTGCATTGGGCGCTCTTTGGCCAGTTGCGCCAACTGATCTATCAGGGCCAATCGTTGATCCATGCACAGTACAGCCTCATCATATTGCTGCTGTTGCAATAGACCCTCTATCAAGTAGAGATTATCCTGTAATGCCTCATCGAGGGAGGTAAGGGTGACTCTCACAGCTCACCCAACTTTTTTCGCATCTGATAGCCCTGCTGCTTTTCGGCTTCCGGCAATTGATCCCAAGCAGACTTGATCGTCACCATCAGTGCCATAACCTCATCGAGGGGAGCGACATCCCGTGCCAGACTGGCATCCCAAATGCGCTCATCCATATATGCATAGAGTTTGTATAAATATTCAGCAATCGCCCCCTGACTCATATCTAGCGCATCCTGTAATCCATGTAATAGTCCCTGAGCTTTAGAAACTGCAATAGATTTTGCTTCCATGTCACCACGCTCTATCGCGCCTTTAGATTGAGCCAACCTTTCTAAAAATCCTTGCATCATGAGTTGAATAACACGATGTGGATCTGCAACAGCAAGATCAGCCGCAATACTGGTTGCTTTATATGCTTTTAGATTACGTTGGTACATCATATGCTACCTCTAATAATAATCATCTGTTATTGTTATTGTTAATCTGTAATGACTTCAACGCTAATGCGGAGTTATTCATTTTAGCTAGTAACACATCCAGACTACCGTATTGTGCACGCAGTGATGCTTCATACTTAACCAGTTGAGCATTTGATGTTGTCTGCTTTTGATTCAAACTGCGTAAGTCCGCATTAAGCGTATCTGTGCGTTCAGCCAACATACCGCCTGACTTGGTATACTCTTTAAGTCCTTTATTCAAAGTACCAGCAAGACCATCATCACCACCAAATAAGGACACTACCTGATCGAAATTTTTATCCACTGCTTGGCCAAACTTCTCTTTATCTAGAGATAACTTACCCTTATTATCCATTTTGATACCGATTTCGAAAATACTTGAATATGTTGTACTCGAACCTGTTTTTCCAGTGATGGTATTAGCCATAAAGCTACTGATTGTCCGTGTACTTGCATCACCAGCTAGAGCCCCACCGTCATCTTGTCTAACACCACCGACAATACTGTTTCGCTTGCCCAGCTCATCCATCTTGTCCTGAAGTGCGTTATAGCCATCGATAAACTGTTTCACCATATCTTCAATTGAAGACTTATCGGTGGATATATCTACTTTGTTAGATTTGAGCCCACCGCTGCTATCTTCATCAGATACGCGTAGCACAGTAAGTTTGAGATCCTGTATAGAGTCATCAAAAACATTGGTATCACTTTTAAGCTTATTACCATCAATCTGAATTTCAGCACTGCTCGCGGCCTGTGTCTGACTCATGACACTACCTGGCTCTCCAATCGAAAACATTCCAAGCTCTGATGTATTGCCGGTGATAGTAAGATCCTTACCATCCCCAGAGACACCTGAATCAATAATTAATTTTGCTTTACCATCTGCGGTGTTAACAATATTGGCACTTAACCCAAAGTTATCACTGTTGCTGTTAATACTCTTGCGAATATCTTGCAGGGTATCCCCAGCTTTAACATCAACTTTGAACTCTTTATCACCAGCTTTGAACGTCAGTTGACCATCTTGGGTAATCAGTGCCGTTGTTGAACTATCAAAGAGACCTTCTTGGCGACTGGTGGTCGCTAATTTTTTTACGGTGACATTATACTGGCCATTTGAGCCACCACTTTTACTCTCTACTTTCATCACCGGGTTATCTTTATCTTGGGTGATATTGATAGCACGTTTGTTGAAAGCGCCAGGTTTGCTCAATGTATCGAGAATATCAGTGAAGGTGGTCAGGGATGATTTTAGCTGACCAATACCAGAGATCGCGATCTGGGTACTGTTTTGTTTTTTGATGATCGGTTGTTGTAACTGTGCTTTTTTAGCCGCCACACTGGCCGCAATCACACTCTCGAGATCAAGTTGAGAACCAGCACCGGCAGAGGTAATTGCCATGTTATCGTTTCCTCATTTGTTCGATTTAAATTTCACTATCTAGCAACAGGCCAAGTTTCGGATTAGCGCCCGCATCTCCCTGACGCAAGGCCTGGATCCGCTTGTGAATTGCGAGCAGCTCTTCACTCGGAATTTGCCTTATAACGGATCGGGTGTCCGAGTCAACCACCTTGATCACCACCTGTCCCAGGTCTTGCTCCATGCTGAAATTAACGGTCCACCCTTGCTGCAGGGCAAACTCCTGCAAATTTTGTACCTGTTTTTCAATCTCTGCTTGGCTTTGTACCGGCTGGCGATCAGTTTTTGCCACATCCTGATTTTTCTGCAGTGCAACACCAGGTTCTTCCACTAAACCAGAAAGCAGTTGAGCGGCCACTTGGCCGCTCTTATCACTTAGCTGTAAGGAAGCACCATTGGCAGATGACACATTACCGAGTTCAGTTGTCATCTTACTTCTCCCATTTCAATCAGCACTGTCCATCATTAGCCGAGCAGAGACAAGGCAGCCTGAGGACGCTGGTTAGCTTGGGCCAACACGCTTGAGGCCGCTTGCTGCAGAATGTTGTTCTTGGTCATATTTGCGGTCTCGGTGGCAAAGTCCGCATCACGAATGCGGGAACGGGCCGCTGATACGTTCTCCGAAATATTGGACTGGTTGCGAATGGTCGAATCCAGCCGGTTCTGCACCGCCCCCAACTCAGCGCGCTTGCCGTCAACCACCTCCAACATGGAATCAACTGCCCCCAATACATCCTGGGCTTTGGTTTGAGTACTTATGTCTATTCCCTTCGCGGTTGAACCACTGACGAAGATAGCTTCTTTACCAGCTACAGTAGCAATCCCTGATATGCTGAACCCATCTTTCTGGGACAGGCTGAAACCGATGGTCTGGTTGGCATCAGCACCAACTTGAAATTTTCCACCATAAGACCCATCCAACAGTTTGGTGCCCGCAAAGGTGGTATCTTTTGAGATCCGGTTAATCTCTGAACCAAGCTGATCCACCTCTTTTTGTAGGGCTTCACGATCTTTGGCAGAGTTGGAACCGTTGGCAGATTGCTGGGCCAGGGTGCGCATCCGCTGCAGCATGCCGGTCACCTCATCCATGGCCCCTTCCGCTGTTTGCGCCAACGAGATACCATCGTTGGCATTACGGTTACCCTGATCCAGACCGTTGATTTGTGAGGTTAAGCGGTTTGATATTTGCAGACCTGCCGCATCGTCCTTGGCACTGTTGATGCGTAGACCAGATGCCAGGCGAGTATATGAGGTATCCAAGGATTTACTGGTATTCATCAGGTTACGCTGGGCGTTCAGTGATGAAGTATTGGTGTTGATAAACATGGCCATAATAAAATCTCCCGAAGAACATGCGACTGCGGGTTGCGCCGCCAAAGCGACGTCCCACCGTTAGAAGAACAGGTTGAACAATCCTGTGTCTTCTGGCGGGTGTCTGTTTGAACGAACAGGCCACCCGCAGTAGTGCAAACGTTGGATTCCGAACACCCCTCGATTGCTTCACTTTATGTAACGGCCGCATGAACACAAGCTTTAGGAAAATAATTGCCGAAGGCGGCAAGTTTTATCCGGCCAGCGGCAAATCACAGGCATCAGAAAACTCGCCATGTAACGTCAGTCACCATGACGACTAACACATAGGAGAGGTTGGTTTTGGCACGGTTTGTGCTTGATATGATGGAGTGGCGTCAATTTGACGGCACAATAAAAAGAGGCCGGAAAATCCGGCCTAAAATGAGCATATGCTCAGGAGAATACGACCAAGCGTGACAGAACTGAACAGCTGGACAACACTTGGCTTTACTAGTAGAGAATTTATTCTCTCCCGATAGAACAGAGTGCTAACCCGAACACCCCTTTGTTCCATCTCTTGACCAGGGCGGCCTGAACAACCGCCCTGTTTTCTTTTGTTAGCCCTGCAACAGTTGGAGTGCAGCCTGCGGGCGCTGGTTGGCTTGTGACAGAACGCTGGATGCAGCCTGCTGCAGAATGTTTTGTTTGGTCATATTGGCGGTCTCGGTGGCAAAGTCCGCATCACGAATACGGGAGCGGGCAGCTGATACGTTCTCCGAGATATTGGCTTGGTTACGAATGGTCGAATCCAGCCGGTTCTGTACCGCCCCCAACTCAGCGCGCTTGCCGTCAACCACCTCCAACATGGCATCAACTGCCCCCAATACATCCTGGGCTTTGGTTTGAGTACTTACGTCTATTCCCTTCGCGGTTGAACCACTGACGAAGATAGCTGCTTTACCAGCTACAGTAGCAATCCCTGATATGCTGAACCCATCTTTCTGGGACAGGCTGAAACGAATGGTCTGGTTGGCATCAGCACCGACCTGGAAGGTACCACCGAATGAACCGTCGAGCAGCTTGGTACCAGCAAACGTTGTCGCACCGGCAATACGGTTGATCTCCGCACCCAGCTGATCCACCTCTTTTTGCAGGGCTTCACGATCTTTTGCTGAGTTGGAACCGTTGGCAGATTGTTGAGCCAAGGTGCGCATCCGCTGCAGCATACCTGTCACTTCATCCATGGCCCCTTCGGCAGTTTGCGCCAGAGAGATACCATCGTTGGCATTGCGGTTACCTTGATCCAGCCCGTTGATCTGAGAGGTCAGACGGTTGGATATTTGCAGACCGGCGGCATCATCTTTTGCGCTGTTGATGCGCAGACCAGATGCCAAACGGGTATAAGAAGTATCCAATGATTTGGTCGAGTTCGTCATATTACGCTGAGCGTTGAGCGATGAAACGTTGGTGTTGATATACATGGCCATAACTATTCTCCTAAGCTATTAAATTTGCTATCTAATTTGCTCGAACTTTATTGTCTTTCATGTCCGATGCGTCTTATTTAACGGCCTCTTTTTCGATGTCTTTAGCATTATTTTTAACGCTTCATCGCATTAACGCCGCTTACCCTATTTATCGGCACACTCTCGCAGGACTTAAGCGAAAAATTCAAAAAGTCCCCCTTATCAGCGGGATGCAGGCATAGACAGAGGGTCATGAGACGTCCTGCCCCTTGTCAGCTTCGGCTCCCGCCTCAAGCCAGCAGCCACTTCCCCTCTGCTCACCCCGTATCCCGCCTGCAAAAACTGGGTCTGGCTCCCACTTTTGCAGGCCGCCATTGGTCAGATGCTGGCCCAGCCCCTAAAATCGCGGCCCCATCAACAATTGGACGTGAGTTGTTCTCCATGCAGACACTGGTTGAGCAGATTGTTTACATCAGCGACATGTTTGGTACTGCGGTATTCGCGTTTTCGGGCGTGCTGGTTGCGGGGCGGCTCAGGATGGATGGCTTCGGCGTCATGGTGCTGGCAGCCGTCACCGCCATCGGCGGCGGCACCATACGTGACATGATCCTGGGGGCCACCCCTGTGTTCTGGGTGCGCGACCCCCTCTATATCTGGATCGTCATCGCCACAGCGCTGATCGGGATGTGGATGGTCAAGCTGCCCCGTCGCATGCCCTGGTATGTGCTGCCGGTGGCAGACGCCTTCGGGCTGGCCCTCTTCACCGTGATCGGCACCCAGAAGGCCCTCAACTTTGGTTCCCCCGGCCTGATTGCCGTGATCATGGGAACCATGACAGGGGTGGCCGGTGGCATGATCCGGGATGTCTTGGCCCGGGAAGTACCCATGGTGCTGCAAAAAGAGATCTATGCCACCGCCTGCATCCTGGGAGGCATCCTCTATACCCTGGCGCTTGAGGTCAATATGGACAGGGTCACCGCCATGCTCATCTGCATGACGGCCGTGTTTGGTTTACGGGTTGCCGCCATCTACTGGCACCTGTCACTGCCCACCTTCTCGTTGCAACGCCATTGATATCCAGGCCGGGGGCGCTGTGTCGCACTCCCGGCCGAGTTACGTTGAACCAAGCAAGCTTTTCTGTTGTCATACGATCCAGTCGTTGTAAGCCGGAATCCCTCATGCAAAAACTTGGGCTCATCACTTCCCTGTTACTGATGAATGTGGCAACGGCGCAAGCCGATGCACAGATACTGTTCGGACGACTGGCTTCTACCCCGGTACAGCAGTTCAACCTGCAGATCCGCCAAGCAAACACTGCCCAGCAAACCTGGGTCAACGATTATCGTGAAGTGGCACTGCGTTTTGTCGGCCACAGCGACATACCCAGTCGTATCCAGGCACAACAACTGGACAACGATCTGGTGCTCTCGGTGGCCCTCGATGGCAACAAGAGCGACATGATCTACATCCTGACCCTGTTTCGCAGCAACAACCTGTGGCAGATGCGGCAAGCCGAAATGGGCTGGCGCTGTCAGGGGCAATCGACCTTTACACCCGTCCCCTGCCCCTGAGCCGCGTGCGACGTTAGAACACAATCAGAGTGACATAAAAAAATCCGGCACATTGGCCGGATTTTTTATGGGAAGCGCGTGCCGTTATGGGCGGTACACCTTGACGTTGTCAAAGCCCTTCTCTTTCAGATAGAGCGCCTGCAGCTTGCTCATCACGCCGCGATCGCAGTAGAGCAGATAGGTCTTCTCCCTGGGCAGATCACCAAAGGCGGTGGCCAGCTTGAAGAAAGGAAGGTGCAGCACCTCACGTCCTTCCACCACCAGCGGCTTCTCGTCTCGCTCATCACTGGAACGGATATCCAGGATCACCTCATCAGCGCCCAGCACTTGAGTCGTTTCGACCTCTTGCACTTCAGCGGCGGTCTCTTCACCGATGCGGCGGATATCGAGGTAACGGGCCTCGGACACCACCTTGTCCAGGATGGCGAAGTCGAAGTTGGCCTCTTCCGCCTCGATGTTGGACAGCACAGCCTTGATGGTTGGCTTCTTGGAGATGACGCCGCAATACTCCGGCATGGTCTCGGCAAACTCCAGCGTGCCGATGCGGCGGGCTTCACTGATGATGTCCGGCTTGTCCCAGGTGATGAGCGGGCGCAGGATCACCTTGTCGGTCACCCGATCGATGACGTTCAGGTTGGTCAGAGTCTGGCTGGACACCTGACCCACGCACTCGCCTGTCACCAGTGCCGGGATCTGGAAGTAGTCGGCCACATGACCGGCGGCGCGCATCATCATCCGCTTTAGCACCACCCCCATCTGACCGTTATCCACCTTCTCCAAAATCTCGGCAACCACGGGTTCAAAATCGATGGCGGTGAAGCGCACCTTGTGGGAAGCGCCAAACTTGTTCCACAGGTAATAGGCCACCTGTTTGACGCCGATCTCGTGGGCGGCACCGCCAAGGTTGAAGAAGCAGTAGTGCACCCGGCAACCGCGCTTGATGAACTGGTAGGAGGCGACACCCGAGTCGAAGCCACCGGAGAGCAGGCTCAGCACATCTTCCTGGGTCGCCATGGGGAAGCCCCCCATGCCGTGGTGGACGGCGCTGATGATGTAGAGCTCGTCATTTTCCACTTCCAGGTTGACCTGGATGTCAGGCTTTTTCAGGCGCACACCGGCGGTTTCGCAATGCTGGTTAAGGCCCCCCCCTACATAACGCTCCAGCTCCAGCGAGCTGAAGTCGTGCTTGCCGACACGGCGGGCACGCACGCAGAAGGTCTTGCCTTTCAGGCGATCGCCCCAGACGGCGCGGGTCTGCTCGAAGATATCGTGCAGGTCGGTGAAGTTGCTCAGTTTCACTTCGAGGAAGTACTGGATGCCAGGAATACAACTGAGCGTCTCCAGATACTGGGCGTGGAACTGATCGTTGCGAGAGCTCACTACCAGCTTGTCCCAATCCATCCGTACGCGGGCGTCTTCGTCGAAGCGGCGCAACACGTTGCGAATGTTGCCCTGCAACATTTTGGTGAAGCGCTGGCGAACTGACTTGCTCTTGATGGTGATTTCCGGGAACAGCTTGATAATGAACTTCATGGTTTTGACTCGGGTGGCCTTGATTTAAGGGCGCGAATTATATCAGAACTTTGTAGCCAGCGCCTACTGGATGCACGTTTACTCACATTCCCTCATGCAACGTTTGCGACGCGGCGGCAATCTTGCGTATATTCCCAAACCTGCGCCCTGGCCACCCCCTGACAACAGACAGATTCGATGAAGACCTTTATCTACTACCCCGGCATGGAGGTTCGCGACGAGCTCTGGCTCAAGTTTGCCCTGCTCTATCTGGAGCGACTCGCCTTCGTCTTTACCGTCAGTGAACAGAGCAGCCTCACCGTCCTGCTCCATACCCTGGAAGAGCAGACCGATCTGCTGGCAAAGCGGCCTGAGCCAAGCTTCTTTGCAGACATCACCCCGCAGCTGGAGAGCCAGATCAGCGGCCTTGTCGCCCCCGATTTTGTCCGCCACAAGGTGTTTGGCAACAAGGCGCTCATCACTCGCTGGCGCCAACCTACCAACCACGACTGCTTCTGCCCCGCTCAGGCCGGTCTTGAGCGGCTACACAGCTTTTGCCTCGCCCACGGCTTTGCCACGTCGGATGAGGGAGGGGTCAGGATGGCGCGACGCTTTGCCAATCTGCTCTCCATGCGCCTCGCCCGTGAATGGGCACTCGCCAATGAGGGTGCGCTCATCACGGATCACGACTATCTCGACCGCCTGCTGCACCTGCTGGAGTCTCGCTACCACAACCGGGGCGGGCAGGATTGCTTCCACCTCGAGATACCATTGCAAGTGCCTACTCACCTTAGCGACATCCCGTTTGCCGAGCTGATTACCCTGCGTGCTCGCAGCGGTTTTCGCCAGCAACTGGCCGAGTTCCATCAAGCCTTCGATGCCATGCTCACCATGCTCGGCAGTGGCTATGCCGACCCGACGGCTCTGACCCGTTTCGAGCAAGCACAACAGGGGTTCAATCAGCTGCTGGGACCAGAGACCCACAGCCTGCCGCTCACCACCCTGGTCAGCACAGGCCTGCCTGCCATGGCGATGATCCATCAGCTCAAGGCGAGCCACCCAAAGAGCCGCCTGATCTTCCATCCCATCAAGAAGAGTCATTTTCACCAGCGCAAGAGCCAGCACTTCTTCACCCGGTTGGGGCAAGTCAAATCCTGAGCCAACCGGCAGCCCATATGGCCCAACGGGATCAGCTCAAAGCCTGATCCCGTCTTGGTGACATGAGGCGCCGTCAATATTCTGGCGCTCGGCCAGCGCGAACCCGTCGCCCTCTCAGGAGGGGTTCTCCAGCCGAAATTCGACTCTATCGCTGTTGCCCGCCTCATCCACCACCACCAGCTGGTAACGCCCCGCCTCGCTCAGTACCTGATCCCCGTCCCAGCGCAGCCGCTGGCCATTGAGAAACCAGAACGGCTTGCCGACGCCACCCAGCACCTTGGGTTGCAGGCGATAGCGCTGGCTGCGGATAAGGTTGCCCTCCCCCAGCGCGACGATGCGAATGGGGGCTTGCAGCTCAGCGCTTTGCTCCTCCCCCGCACAACCGCTGGCCAGCAATGCCTGTCGCCGCTCACCGGGCTTGCGCCAGGGTTCCAGTGACAAGGGCCAAAGCGCCCGAAAGCCGGCTTGCGCCGCATCCTGGCAGCGGGCCAGGGTCGGCTTGCCCTCGGCGGTCAGTGCAACTTGGCGCAGCGGAGAGGGCCAATCCATGGGGTCGGGCAAGGTGGGGGGATCACGCGCTTCCAGCAACCAGGCGCTCTGGCGCTGGAGACAGACCTCAGGCAGCGTCGAACTCGCCTTGCGCCCCAGCGGCCAGCAGATCTCGGTCTCGCTCACCGTATTGGGCTGCACCGGCAGGGGGCTGTTGTCAGCCAGCCGCGAGTAGACCGAGAGCAGCAGCGGCACCGCCGCACTCTGGCCGTAAAAACCGGGCAAGGGGGTACCATCGGGGCGCCCCAGCCAGACGCCAATAGTCCAGCGACCTGAGACCCCCATCGCCCAGCTGTCGCGATAGCCGTAGCTGGTGCCGGTCTTCCAGGCCAGTCGGTTGACCCGACCGGTCGCCTCGCTGGCAAAGGGCTGATCCGAGCGCCCCTGCGCACTCAGGATCTGCCAGATGATCCAGGCCGCCCCCGGGCTCAGCAAGGGGCGGGGCACCGCCTGCTGCCCCGCCAGCCAGACCGGCATCGCCACCTGCCCCTCACGGGTCAGCGCGCTGTAGAGTGCCACCAGCTGCTCGAGCCGAATGCCTGCCGCCCCCAATGCAATGGCCGGATTGGGTTTGTCGGAGAGCGCCAGCCGCACCCCGGCGTTGTCGAGGCGGCTGACCAGTTTGTCGGCCCCAAGCGCCTCCAGCACCTGCACCGCCGGCACGTTGAGGGATTGCTGCAATGCCTGAGTGAGGGTCACCGGCCCCTGAAAGGCGCCGGAAAAGTTGGCGGGTCTATAATCCGAGCCCAACCTTGGCGCGTCGGAGAGCAGGGAGGCCGAGTGCACCAACCCCTCATCCATCGCCAGACCGTAGATAAAGGGCTTGAGGGTGGAGCCGGGGGAGCGGATAGCCTGCACCATGTCGAGATAACCGTGGCGGCGCAAATTGCCATACTCGGCGCTGCCCACATAGGCGCGCACCGCCATGGTCCGGTTGTCCACCAGCAGCAGCGCAGCAGAGGTCTGCTCGGGGAAGCGGCGGATATAGCTCGCCACCCGCGTCTCCAGCCAACGCTGCAGATCGCCATCAATCGTAGTGTGCACCAGGGCGCCCGGCTGGCTGTCGGCGGCCAGACGAGCAAACAACGGCGCCTCCATCGGGGTGAAATGGCCGCGAGCCAGCACAGGCTCGATGCGTCCCTCCTGCCACGCCTGCTCGGGCCAGACCCCCTGTGCCACCAGTCGCTGCATCACCTTGTCGCGGGCGGCGCGGGCCCGCTCGGGATGGCGATCTGGTCGGTTGCGGCTGGGGGCCTGCGGCAGCACCGCCAACAGCGCCGCCTCGGCATAAGTCAGCTTGGCCACGCTCTTGCCAAGATAGGCAAAACTGGCTGCCTGCACCCCTTCCAGATTGCCGCCAAAGGGAGCCCGGTTGAGGTAGACGGTGAGCAGGGTGCGCTTGTCGTAGTGCCACTCCAGCTGCAGCGCACGCGCCATCTGGCGCAGCTTGCCGGGTATCGACCTCTGATAGGGCTCGATCAGGCGCGCCACCTGCATGGTGAGGGTCGAGCCGCCCGAGACGGCGCGCCCGTAGCGCAGCCATTGCCAGACTCCGCGCACCATGGCCACCGGATTGACCCCGGGATGGCGCCAGAAATGGCGATCCTCGTAGCCCAGCAGCGCCTCGATATAGCGGGGGGAGACCTGATCCAGCGTCACGGGGTAACGCCACACGCAGCTGGTGTCGGCAAAGGCGCGCAGTGGCCTCCCCTTCATGTCGAGCACCACCCGCGCGTAGGCAGGGTCGAGTGGCGGCGGCGGGAAAATACGATCCAGCGCCAGCAGCGACAGGAACAGGGCGACAGCTCCCAGCCCCGAGAAACGCAGCCAGCGTGGCAGACGGCCAAGCCAGCGCCAGCCAGCGCGGCCACTGCGAACCAAGCTCAGCCAGCCGCGCTGCCAGAAAGTGAGCAGGTGGCCCCGCTCAAGGGGGGGTACGTTACGCAGAGGGCGTCTGCGACTCATAAAGCGCCAGCTACTCAGAGATAGTTACCTCGTGAATATCCTCCCCCACAGCCCGCAGCTCGGGTCGGTACATATCCTCCACCTGGGTCGGTGGCACCTGATAGCGACCCGGCGTCACCGCCCGCATCAGGTAGACCAGCTGCTGGTTGCTCCCCTCGCTCAGATCCAGCGCCGCCGTGTAGCGGTCGTCGCGAAACTCCTGATGCTTGAGATAGTCGTTCCACTCGCTCTGCCACGCCGGTTTCCCCTCAATGGAGAGCTCTTCGAGCTTGATGCTGTTGCCAAGGGCCGGATTCTCCAGCTCGAAACCGGCCGGCACCATCTCCACCAGCAGGGCATCGGGCACCGCCGATTTGCTGCTGACATTGAGCCGCACCACCACCAGATCGCCGACCTTTACCTTGGCGGGATCAAACGGCTGACCCTCGCTGTTAAACCAGCTGCGGGTCACACTCATTCCCTTGCTGACCCGTGCCGGCGCCTGTTCGGGGTAGCCGATCAGAGTGCGCTGCACATAGAGGGATCCCTTGCCCTCGTTGGTGACCGCACTGGCCGCCAGCGCCTCGGGGGCGCCCAGCTGCAAGGCGGCCGAACCGCTCAGGGATCCACTGCCCAGGGATGAGGCGACCTTTGCCTGCCAGTCTAGGCCTGGGTCAACGCGGGCAAGTCGCAACAGGGCGAGCCGCTCCTGGGTGCTGAGCCACTGACGGTGAGCCAAGGTGTCGGCCACTTTGGCACTGAGAGCAGGCCAGCGATCCAAAGCCAGCTTGTACTGACGCAGCAAGGAGAGCTCAAGGGCCTGATCGCGCAGCGGCGAACCGTAATCCCCCAGATAGTCGTCACCCCGCTCGGTCCCTAGCGCCCGGCTGAGGGCCTTGGCGGCGGTCTGCTCATCCCCCATGGCCGAGAGGGCCAGCGAGAGGTGCAAGAGCGGCAAACCGGAGCGGGCGTGATCGGCTTGCTGCTCCCAGATAAGGCGCAGGGTAGCCAGCGGCGCCTTGCCCACCCGGGCCAGCACATAGGCGCTGTAGGCCTGATAGGCCAACCGGCTATGCTCGGGGGCACCGCTCCAGCGCTCGCCGTACTGGCTGTCGGTGAGATAGCTTTGCAGCCGGTTTAGCGCCTGATTGAGCATGGCCTCCGGCACAGCGTCGCCCACCTCCTTGCGCGCCAGCAGGTAGTCAGCGGCATAAGCGGTGAGCCACTGCTCCTCGTCGGAGCGACCATCCCAGAGGCCAAAGCCGCCGCTTGGCAATTGCAACCGCTGCAGTCGTTGCAGCAGGGCGCGCTGCACATCCGCCTCACTCGCCGCTTTCTTGCCCTCTGCGGGTTTGCTCCAGGCGGCCCGCTCATCCGCCGTGGTCAGCAAGTAAGGCCAGGCCCGTGACAGGGTCTGCTCCAGACAGGCGTAGGGGTAGTCGGCCAGCGCCTGCCACTGGGCAGCCGGATCCCAGGGCGGGGTGCCGGAGAGGCTGAGCAGCCCCTGCAGGTTGGCGCGATCCAGCCCGGCCAGCTCAGCTGGCGCAAAGCTCATCTGCTGACCAGGAGCCAACATCTGGTAGCGCTGGCGAGTCTCGGCCGGCCAGGGGGAGCGCAGCGGCAAAGTCCAGTCGCGGCTGATGGCAAAATCCTTGCCGCTGGCCGCCAACTGCAGGCTTGCAACACCGCTCGCCCCGATCACGGTGAGCGGCAGGGTCAGCCACTGCTCTTCGCCATTTTTAAGAGCCAGGGTGCCGGGCAGCTCGCCGTTTGCCTTGAGCCCACCGTTGAGGGTCCAGGCAAGGGAGAGAGTCTGATCCTCGCCGCTCATGTTGCGCAGCTGCACCAGCGCCCGGGTCTCATCGCCTCTGGCGCCAAAGCGTGGCCAGCCAATTTCAGCCACCAGGGGCGCCACCACCTTGATGGCGCGCTCGGCCTCGCCGACTTGCTGTTCGTTCCAAGCCAGCGCCATCAGCGCCAACTCGCCGTTGAAGTTAGGCAAATCGAGCGGGATCACCGCTTTGCCCTGCTGGTCAAAACTCACCTCGCCACTCCAGAGCGCAGCTATCTCAACCCGGCTCTCCAGCGCGCCTCCCTTTTTCAGCGGCGCCCGATCGCCACCGTAGTTGAGGCGGGCCAGCTTGCCATCTTGCGGCGGGATCACCTGGCCGTAGTTGTCGAACAAATCTTGGGCGAAGCGCTTGCGGCCAAAGAAGATCTCGAACGGGTCGAGGGGTTGATAATCGCTGATATTGAGCACGCCCCGATCCACCGCTGCCAGCACCACACGGCCTTGGCTATTGGGGGTGGAAGTGGCGGTTACTTCCAGTCGGGTAAGGGGCACGGCTTTGTCCGGTGCGCTCAGGGTAAGCGGCAGACGGCGCGCTTCCCGGTCCAGGGTGAGCGGCACCAGCCCAACCGAGCGCAGGCTCTGCCCCTGCTGGCTACTGACCGGTTTGGAGGCACTGTCTGGCGCGGCGATCTGGGCCGAGATATGCAAGTCATGGCGCTGCCACTCGGGACTGACCGGGATCTCGAACTCGCCGCGGGCATCCTTGGCATCGCCATCGGCGCCCTTGAGCTCGATACGCTGCCACCAGCGCAGACCGTCGCCATCTTCCACCAGCAGCAAGCCCTTGCCGGGGCGTGGCGCCACCAGCGTCACTTTGGCTTTGTCGCCCGCCAGATAGGCGTGCTTGTCGAGGGTGATGGCAATCTTGTCGGGCCGCGCCTGCTCGCCACCGCCGCCCCAGGCGTAACTGCCGATCTCCACCCGCAGGCTCGATTGATGGCCCTGACTGTTCTCCACCTCCAACCGATACCAGCCCGCCGCCAGTTGCAGCGAGAGCGGAGTCGGCCCCTTGCCATCCAGCTGCAGGGTCTGCTCCTGCTCCAGATAAGGCTGGCTGTTGAACTCGTACTTCCACCCCTCGCCATCGGCGTAGTGCCAGTAGTAGTCGCGGTACTCGTTGATAAGGCGCACCTTCACCGCCCCCGCCACCGGCTGGCCTTGCTCATCGAGGTTGAGGATCTGGAAGGGGAGCGGCTTGCCCCCTTCCACCCGATCCGCCACGAAGTCGGCCTTGAGTGCCGGCCACTGGCTGCCCGCAGGCCAGCCATACTGGGTGCGACTGCGATTGACGGCGCGGCCACCGGGCTCGGCGAGCGACACCCGATAGGTAACCTCCAGCGGCCCGAGGGCTCGCACCCCATCGAGCTCATCAGCAAGCGAAAAAGTCCCCTGCCCCTTCGCATCGAGGGTGAGACTCCGCGCCTCGAGATCCTTGGCCTGCTCGGCGAGCAGCACGTCCCCCAGGGTGAACTCCTGCCACTGGGTAAAGGGCATGGTGGCGCGGCTTAACTTCACCTCTGCCTTGGCCTTGGTGGCACTCGCTGGCGCACCGTAGAGATAGTCCCCTTGCAGCGGCAGGGCGAGAGCGGCATCCAGACTCGTCACTTCACCATCCGGCCCCTTGCCAAGCTGCAGTTTCAAGCGCTCCGGCAAAAACTCCTCCACCAGAAAGGGCCACTCAAAGCGGCTGCCAGCAGCGGTCTTGAGGTTGATGGTCCAGCGCCCCAGCGGCGCATCGCCCGGCAGACGCAGGCCGTAGTGGGCCGCGCCCAAATTGTCCGGCAGCAGCCGTTTCTGTTCGAGCAGCTGGCCGTCCGGCTCTTTCACCTCCAGCTCCACCGCCATGCCCGGCAGCAGCTGGCCATCCTGCCCCTTGAGCAGGATCTCGCTGTCGAGCCGCTCGCCGGGGCGATAGAGGTCGCGCCCGCTGAACAGATACAACTGCTGGGCCTGCCAGGGCTGGGTGCCGAGATCGAAGCTGGAGAGATCGAGCGCCGCCCCATCGAGGCGAAGCACCGCCAGATGCTTGCCCTGCTCGGCCAGCAGCAGGCGAGCTCCCTGCACCTGATCGAAGCGGCGATGGCCCTGGGGATCCGTGGTTTGCACCTGCAGCCGGTTGCCCTTCTCATCGAGCAGGGAGAGCTGCACATCCTTGAGGGGGTCAGCGGTGGCCAAGGAGCTGACGAACACCTCCAGCTGATCACTGTAACGGCGGGCACTGAGCCCCATGTCGCTCACCGCGAAATAGGTGGTCTCCTTGCGCCAGTCGTAGTTGCCAAGGGGGGACATCACCGCAAAGTAGACGCCAGCCTCGGCCAGCTGCGGCTCTTTGACATTGATAAGGCGGGTCTCGCGCCGGTTGGCATCGAGCTCCAGGGCGTAGCGGCCGCTGAACACCCGCTTGGCGCGCTGGGTGATCTGCTCAAGCTCCCAGTTGCCCATGCCGGCGCCGGGGCGATATTCCGCCAGAAAACGGGGCAGATATTCCGCATCGACCCGGAAGAAATCGATGTTGACCTCGTCCACGTTGACCGCGCTGATGGGCAGGCGAAGTTCCTGCCGCAGCGGCAATACCATGCCGCTGGCGGTAAAGGAGGCCCCCGCCTCCAGCGGGCGGGTCTTGAGGGTCCAGCTTTGGGGGGATGGCCCCAACCCCGACTTGAGGCTCACCTCGTAGCTTTTGTCGGGCTGAACGTTCGGAAAATAGAGGGTGCGACCATCTTCGGCGAGGATCCACTCCCCCTGCACCTGCTTGCCCCCTTCACTGACCCCGAGCCAGCTCTGCCAGTTTGCCTTGGGCCCCAAGGGGCCGGAGAAGACCAGCGCCAGCGCCGGGGCATCGCGATATTGACGGGCATTGGCCTGCACCACGGCCGTGGGTACGCCAGCTGCTTGCTGCGCGGTCGGCACATTGACCGTCGGGGTGGGCTTGTCCTGACCACAACCGGCCAAGAGCAGACCGGTCAATAACAAGGCAGACCAGCGACGCTGGCGCGGCGCAAGCCAGATGGGAGCAAGGTGCTGGGAAGCAGGACGCGGGGCAAAGGGGCGCATGGGTTCCATCCCGGATTGGATCGCTGCCACAGCAGCGCGATAGGCAACAGGATAAGACATTCGACTCGCTTGACACAAAACTCATTGCAAAGTATCGGGCGTGAATGGCCACCGGTCAGACAGCAAAACGCCAACCTGATGGTCGGCGTTTTGCGGGTCGGTGAAGCCGTTACGCCATCACTGCCATCTGCCAGGTTTTGAAACCGCCGGAGAGGTTCTTCACCTTGAAGCCGTGCTGGCTGAGCAAGCGGCAGGCCACGTGGCCACGCAAGCCCACCTGACAGCTGATGAGCAGCTCTTTCTCCCTGGGCAGTTCATCCAGGCGACCGCGTAGCTCATCGAGGGGGATGTGCAGGGCACCGGGGATGCGACCCAGCTTGTCGAGCTCGGGGCCATTGCGCACATCCAGCACCTGCTGATGGGGATGGCAGGCCTGCACCTCGGCGGTATGGCAGAGCAGGGTATCTCCCTTGAGATGATTGCTCGCCACGAAGCCCGCCATGTTGATCACATCCTTGGCCGAGCCGAATGGCGGCGCATAGGTGAGCTCCAGATCCTGCAGATCAAACACCGTCAGCCCGGCACGCTGGGCCACCGCCAACACATCGATGCGCTTGTCGACTCCGTCCTTGCCGATGGCCTGGGCGCCGTAGATCTTGCCATCGGGGGCAAACAGCAGCTTGAGGCTGACCGGGTGAGCGCCCGGGTAGTAACCGGCGTGACTGCCCGGATGCACATAGGCCTTCTCGAACGGCAGCCCCAGTTGCAGCAACCGTTTCTCGTTGAGACCCGTGCTGCCCACCGCCAGATCGAACAGCTTGCAGATGGCAGTGCCCTGGGTCTTCTTGTAGGTTTCGCTGCGGCCCAGCATGTTGTCGGCGGCGATGCGTCCCTGCCGGTTGGCGGGGCCCGCCAGCGGGATCAGCACGGACTCGCCGGTGACGAAGTCGGTCTCCTCCACCGCATCCCCCACCGCATAGATGAAGGGATCCGAGGTGCACATGCTGGCATCCACCTTGATACCGCCGCGCGGTCCCAGCTCAAGACCCGCCTGTGCTGCAAGCCGAGTCTCGGGCTTGACGCCGATGGCCAGGATCAGCAGGCCGGTGTCGAGCCGGGTGCCGTCACTCAGGGTCAGCCGCAAGCCGGTGCTGGCCGTTTGCTCCGGCTGCCCGTCCAGGATCTCGATGGACGCGAGGCCGGTGCGCAGCCGCAGGTCGATCCCCTCTTCGCGGATGCGGGCATGGAGCATGTTGGCCATCTCTCTGTCCACCGGTGCCATCACCTGATCGGAGAGCTCCAGCAGGGTGACATCCCGCTTGCGCTGGTGCAGTGCCTCCATCATTTCCAGCCCGATGAAGCCGCCCCCCACGACTGTGACGTGGTGCGGATCATCGCGCTGCAAGGCCGCCAGTATGCGGTCCATGTCCGCAATGTTACGCAGGGTATGCACGCCGGGGCTGTCGATGCCGGGGAAAGGCGGGCGAATGGGGGACGCTCCCGGGCTCAGCAACAGCTGATCATAAGATTCGCGCCGCTCTTCGCCGGTGAGCAGGTTGCGCACCAGCAGGGTCTTGCCAACCTTGTCGATGTCGATCACATCGTGAAAGACCCGCACATCCACGTTGAAACGGCGCTTGAAGCTTTGCGGTGTCTGCAACAGCAAGGCCGAGCGGTCCTGAATGTCGCCACCGATATGATAAGGCAAGCCACAGTTGGCGAAGCTGACAAACTCGCCCCGCTCGAACATCACTATCTCGGCCGTTTCGCTCAGGCGACGGGCTCTGGCCGCCGCAGAGGCTCCCCCCGCCACACCACCTACAATCAGGATCCGTTTCATCAGAAAGACTCCGGTTAACAATAGATTGCCACTAAATTAGCTATTACTAATTTAGATTTCAATGAAATTTTGTTTAGGTCGATTTTGCAGTATTCTTGCCACCCGCCAGTTGTTCAACAGGATGTTACCAGTTCATGTCGTCTACCGCGCTCAGTCACCTTCCCCCTGCCTGCCAGCCCCCCCTGTTCTTTCGTCTGGATGTCCGCAGCCAACGGCTGGTCGCCCTGACCGATGTGATGCAAACCCCACTCTACTGGCTGGATGAGCCGAGAAGCGCCTGGCCCGCCCAGTTGCCCGATGCCTTGCGTCTGCCCATAGAGCAAGCCCTTGCCAGCGGCTTGGGAGGCAAACTGGTACTGCGCTTCGCCGGCCAGCAGTGGCACATAGCCCTCTCCCACGAGCAGGATGCCTTCTGGCTCATCTGCCTGCAGACCCAGCGCCAGGAGCCCATCGCCGATCTGGCGTTGCAGCTGCCACGGCTGAGCCAGATGGCCAGCCAGCAGCAGTTTGCCGCCATGCTGGAGGCCCTCAAGGAGAGCCTGGGGGCCGATCGCCTCATTCTTTGGCACTATCAGGCCAACGGCTCGCTCGGCAGCGAGCAGCTGACCCCTGTCTTTGCCCTTGGTGCCGAGGGGATCTCGGCCATCCGGGGTGACAGTCGCTACATACGCGCCCTGCGCACCCGCAAGTCTTTGAGTTTCTCCGAAGCCGCGCACCAGCCCATGCTGAGCCAGCACTACTATCTGGCCAGTGCGGGGATCAGCTCGCGCCTCGACGGCGCCCTGCTGGAGCAGGAAAAACTCATCGGCGTACTGAGCCTCGAATACCTCAACGCCACCCCGCTCAGCGAGGAGATGCAGCAGCTGGTGCGTCACAGCGCCCAATTGCTCGGCCACTGGCAGCCGGACCCCGAGCCCCTGCTCACCCCTGTGCTGACCCTGCCGACTGAACTGACCCTGCTGACCGGCATCGCCTATTGTCGCGCCCTGTTGCACTGGGCCATGACCGCCAGTGGCGCCCGCATCGGCTGGGTCGGTGAGTACCAGCCGCGCGGCCAGGATCTCTGGATCATTCCGCGCTGCGTGCTGGAGGGGGAGACCTTCTCCGTCCTCAAACCCATACAGATGGATCCGGGCCCCGACCAGGAGCTGTTCCAGCACGGTCAGGCTGTCTATGTGGAAGACCTGCCCCTGCGTTACCCCCAGGCGGCCCAGCTGCTGGCCCTCAATGCCAGGGCCTATGTCGGCATACCCCTGCACGGGCCGGGTAGCGTCCCCATGGGCCAGCTCACCCTGCTGCTCGACGAGCCGCTGGCCGACCCTATGCCACTGCTCGATGCCCTCAACAGCCAGCACGAGCGGGCCGCCATCGAGCTGCAGCGGCTCGCCGCCGACGATGCCCTGCGCCTGGCGGAAGTGGCCTTCAACACCCACGACGGCCTGCTGGTAATGGATCACCAGGGGATCATCCTCAAGGTCAACCGCTCCTTTGGTCGCATCACCGGCTTTAGCGATGATGCGATGATCGGCCAGCATATCATCAAGCTGCGGCCCACCTATTACGGCGATCACCTGAAAGAGGATGTCAGACGGGCGGTCGATGAGCAGGAGTTCTGGATGGGCGAGGAGCGTTGCCTGCACCAGGATGGTCATCTGTTCCCGGTGCGGCTGATGGTGAGCGGCGTCAAGGATGAGCACGGTGAGCTCAGCCATTACGTCTGCAGCTTTTACGACATCACCAAAGAGAAAGACGCCGCCCGCCACATAGAGCAGCTCGCCTATTACGACGATCTGTGCGGCCTCTACAACAGGCGCAGCCTCAACGACATCATGCAGCGCACCCTGCAGGCACCCAGTGGTCAGTGGGGTGCCCTGTTGCTGGTGGATCTGGACAACTTCAAATCGATCAACGACTCCCTCGGCCACGCCTGCGGCGATCTGCTGCTGCAAGCCGTGGTAGAGCGGCTCAAGGGGCTGCCCCAGGACAACCTGGTGCTGGCCCGCATTTCAGGAGACGAGTTCGCCCTGCTGTTCACCGCCCTGGGTCAGGGCTATGTCACCGCCAAGATCCTGGCCGAGCACTTCGCCCGCGAGCTGATGGGGCTGTTTCGTACCCCTTTCGACATCGAGGATCACAAGCTGCACTGCAGCGCCTCTGTGGGGATCAGCCTCTTCTCCAACGAAGATCAGGATCATCTGGTGCTGATGCAGCAGGCCGATACCGCCACTCACATGGCCAAGCGCTCCGGCCAGAGCAACTATGTGTTCTTCAGCGAGGCCATGGCCCAGAAAGAGAAGAGCAAGCTGGCTCTCAACAACCAGTTGCGCGACGCCCTGCGCAACCATGAGCTGCAGCTTTACTACCAGCCGCAATACAGGGTCGACAACGGCAGTTTGTCAGGGATAGAGGCGCTGCTACGCTGGCAGCGCAGCGACGGCACCATGGTACCGCCGGGAGACTTCATCCCCATCGCCGAGGAGACCAGCCTCATCCAGGACATAGGCTACTGGGTGATGAAGACCGCCTGCGCCCAGTACAGCTTTTGGCTCAACCGCGGTTTTGCCATTCCTCACCTGTCGGTCAACGTCAGCGCCCGCCAGTTCCACACGGCAGGATTTGTGCAGCAGGTGGAGTACATATTGCGCGACACAGGAGTGCCCCCCTCCCGTCTGCTGCTGGAGGTGACCGAATCCGTGGTGCTGGAGAACCGGCTGGAGAGCATCGCCAGGATGCGGCAACTCAAGGATCTCGGCCTCTTGCTCTCCATCGATGACTTCGGTACCGGCTACTCGTCGCTCGCCTACCTGCGGGATCTGCCGGCGGATGAAGTGAAGCTCGACCGAAGCTTCATTCAGACCCTGGTGCACAGCGAACAGGACAAGGCCATCGTCAAGGCAATCCTGGATCTGGCCAAGGTTTTCCGCTTTACCGTGACCGCCGAAGGGGTGGAGGATGAGGCG
The DNA here is from genome assembly GCF_029237385.1 of Aeromonas sp. 1HA1. Classification (NCBI taxonomy): domain Bacteria; kingdom Pseudomonadati; phylum Pseudomonadota; class Gammaproteobacteria; order Aeromonadales; family Aeromonadaceae; genus Aeromonas; species Aeromonas sp. 1HA1. The sequence goes on along the minus strand of NZ_JAACGC010000016.1, from coordinate 33,312 downwards.
CAGCTCGCCATCCTCAAAGCGCTGGGATGCCAGCATTATCAAGGCTTCCTGACCAGTAAGCCACTCACGGTCAGGGCCCTGGAAAGCCTGCTGGGTTCGCCCCAGCCGGGCTAAACAGGTAGGATTTATAGGGCTTTATGTAATAAAATAACGACCTGCTCGAATCGTTGGAGTTGTCTATGTCTGTCATTAATCGGATCCCTGCTGTCAACACCAGCGGTGCGGTCGCTGAAACCAGCGAGTCCGGGATCATTGGCCGGATCCATTCCGTTGAAACCTGCGGCACTGTCGATGGCCCCGGGATACGGTTTATCGTGTTCATGCAAGGCTGCCTGATGCGCTGCAAGTACTGCCACAACCGGGACACCTGGGACACCCAGGGTGGCCGTGAAGTGACGGTGCAGGAGTTGATGAGCGACATCACCAGCTATCGCCACTTCATGAATGCCTCTGGCGGTGGCGTGACCGCCTCGGGTGGCGAAGCCATGTTGCAACAAAACTTCATCGCCGACCTGTTCGCCGCCTGCAAAGAGAAAGGCATACACACCTGTCTCGATACCAATGGCTTCGTGCGTCATTACGACGAACAGCTCGACAAGGTGCTCGACAACACGGATCTGGTGCTGCTCGACATCAAGCAGATCAATGACGAGAAGCACATACCGCTCACCCACGTCAGCAACAAGTACACCCTGGAGTTCGCCCGCTATCTGGCCACCAAGGGCAAGACCATGTGGATCCGCTACGTGGTGGTGCCGACCTGGTCAGACGATGACGAGAGCGCCGAAGGGCTGGGTCAGTTCATCGCCGAGCTGGGTGATTGCGTCGAGAAGGTGGAGCTGCTGCCCTACCACGAGCTGGGCAAGCACAAATGGGACGTACTGGGTGAGAACTATGATCTGAACGGGATCAAGCCCCCCAGCAAGGAGACCATGGACCGAGTTCAGGGCATCCTTAGCAAGTATCACAAGCACGTCAAATACTGATTGTTAAAGCAGGGCTGGCAGGGAATACGCCAGCCCTTGTTATTGTTATCCCTCACCCCTGCTCGCTCAGTACGCCATCACATGACAAGGACATGCCATGAGTGAAGGACAAGCCGCAGCCCTCCTGCTCTGGCTATTGCTGCTTATATTCAGCCTGCGCGGCCCCCTGCTGCGAACCCTGCTTGCCCAGCCACTCTATCAACACCTCTGCCTGGGCGGCGCCATCGCCCTGGTCCCACTCTGGCTCTTGCGTGCCGGCCTGCACGAGGGGCTGGAGGTGCACTTTCTCGGCCTCACCAGCCTGACCCTGCTGCTGGGGTGGCGCCTCGCCCTGCTCGCTCCCTGCCTGACACTGCTGATCCTCGGCTACTTCGATGTCATCGAGCTCGCCGACATCGGCTGGCATGCACTGATCGGCGTCGCTCTGCCCGTTGCCACCAGCTGGTTGCTGTTTCTGGCCAGCTGGGCCTGGTTGCCCCGCCACCTGTTCGTCTACCTGTTCGTGGTCGCCTTCGGCGGCGGCGCCCTCAGTATCTCGGTCAAGGTGGTCGCCAGCGCCCTGCTGATGGACATGAGTGGCACCTATCCGTGGCACACCATCAGTGCAGACTACCTCTCCATCTGGCCACTGCTGCTCTTCCCAGAAGCCCTGCTCAACGGCATGACAATGACACTGCTCGCCATCTACCGCCCCCACTGGGTCAACACCTTCTTCGAGCGGGAGTACCTGGGGCGCTGACCCCTACGCCATGCTTGTCTGTCCATGACTCAACCCGCATGGGCAGACAAAAAGCCCCTGACGAGCAGGGGCTTGGCAACCAGAAGAGACGCAAGGGTTAAAACCGGTAGTCGATATGAAGTGAGTGAGTATCCAGACTTGGGTTGGACTCATACATGTTGGCGTTGGACATGTGCTCATACTGATAGCCAATCAGCCAGTGGCGGGTGATTGCATAGCCCAGACCAATACCGGTGGCAAACTGGAAGGGGCCGCCGTAATCCTTGAAGCCATTGCCACGATGACCAAATTCATGATCCGCCAGCCATAACACCTCGGCCGGGAGCCAGACCACCCAGTTACCCCACAGGCATTCGGCGCGAGCCCCCGTGCCCAGCCGAGCCGCTCGCTCATCCTCCACCTCCAGCATGCCCCCTCGCACACCGAGACCAAACTGGCAGCCTGAATCCCCCCAGCGCCAGAACATATGATGAAGTTTCACGTCAGCCGTAAAGATGTCGAGCTTCTCGCTCTCGGCAGGTGTACCCAATTGCAGTGCAACAATATTGTCATTGGCGATTGCCCCTGAACTCGCGACCAACGAAGCCAGCAGTCCCGAGAGCAAGAGAGTATTAGCGTCCATATCCCCTCCTACATCCTTGTTATCTATGGTGCCGTCCGAACGGGCACATATGAGGATATGTCAGTGGGATGGACGCTTGTCAACGCGATGGATGAAACTAAAAAAATCATCATTTAAGAATAAATAGTCTAGCAATGATGAGGTGTTGGCGTTTAATTCAGGTAAACCAACAATATCAGATCATTATTTGACCACAAAGAGCATGGCGATCACATATCGCAATCTAGCATTAAATACAATCAATACAGCTCACAAAAACAAGATAAAATAACGACACTTGTTTGATCCAGCGGCACCTGAATGAATCAGCTTATCGTCACGAGCACTCATCAGACCTGTTATATTTTAACCAATAGCACCATAAATCATTACATAACAACGCCTTACATGTTACAGTTGACATTTTGGTAATTAGCTATCGTGTGTTGACTCAATTGCACCTGATAGGTACCATGCGCCGCAAATAAAAATAAGCATGATGAGCGTCACATAATGGCGCTATATGCACGGGTTGGTTGCTTACCTTTGTAAGTTGAATTCTGTTTGTTTTTTGAGCAAGCAGTCCCTCGTTATCACCCTCGATTTATTCACCATCATTACAACTCGCTTTTTGGTCCGGGAATATGTCATTGCCGTGCGGTAGCCATGCCTAAAAAGCCCCCGAGCGCCACATGTTGGTAACAAACCAGAAACCAAAAACATTCAACAGACACTGATGACTAGCTATTCATCATGAGCGCTCGCCTGTCGCCTAAACGTTTGTGATAGAGTCGCCCCTCTTCATCCATATGCCGATATAAAGATTAAAATTTGAACGCCCCAATTCTATCAAATCAGCGTCGAGCCTCATGGGCGGTGCTCAAGGATGTGACCTTCGGCTTGCTGATGCGGGAGCTCAAGACCCGTTTTGGCAACTACCGCATGGGGTATTCCTGGGCTGTGCTGGATCCCTTACTTACCATTACGTTGTTCTGCTTCGTATTCGGGATGCGGCAACGCAATGGCTTTGGCGGGGTCGAAGCGCCCGTTTTTGTTGCTGCTGGCTACCTTCCTTTTCTGATGTTTCAAAACATGGCCAGCCAGCTGCAGTCCGCAGTTAGTGCTAACAAAGGGCTGTTCTGCTATCGGCAGGTGACCCCCTTTGCCACCCTGTTCTCTCGTTTCTTGCTGGAAACCCTGATCGGCGTGCTGGTGGCCTTTGTGCTGATCTTGGGGCTGATGTGGTTCGGTTTCGATGCCATGCCAACAGATCCATTGGCCGTACTGACAGGATATGGCCTGCTGATGCTCTTCTCTTTTGCGCTGGGAACCTTGTTCTGTATCGCCACGTCCCTCTCTGAGGAGGCGCGCAAGCTGATACCCATTCTGATGCGCCCCATGATGTGGATCTCGGCGGTCTTCTTCCCGCTGGCGGCCGTGCCACAAAATTTCCAGCATCTGCTGCTGTGGAACCCAGTGGTGCACGCGCTTGAACTTATCCGCTCGGGCTGGATTGCCGGTTTTCAGACACAGGGGGGCAGTTGGTCGTATCTGGCGGGCATCACCCTGGTGCTGCTGACCTTTGCGATGAGTGCCTATCGCCTCAGCCATCGACGACTCATAGCAAGCTGACAACATGATCACTCTGGATAACGTCTCAAAATATTACCCGACCAAGTTTGGCCGCCATTACGTGTTAAGAAATGTGAGCTTTACCCTGCCGGGGGATCGCAATATTGGCATTTTGGGGGCAAACGGCGCGGGCAAGTCGACTCTGCTTCGCCTGCTGGGCGGCATGGACATGCCCAACAAGGGCAAGGTGATCCGCCACAGCCGGGTCTCCTGGCCACTGGCACTGAGCGGCGGCTTTCAAGGCAGCATGACGGGGCGTGAAAATACCCGCTTCGTCTGCCGCATTCATGGGGTACACGACACGGCCGAGGTCGAAGAGTGGGTAAAAGCGTTCTCTGAGATTGGCCAGCATTATGAGTTGCCCATCAAGGGGTATTCGAGCGGGATGAAATCCAAATTCTCCTTTGCCGTCAGCATGGCCTTTGATTTTGATATCTATCTGACCGACGAAATCACCTCGGTGGGGGATGCCAGATTCAGACAGAAATGCATCGATGTCTTCACCCAAAAACGGGAAACCGCCAGCCTTATCATGGTCTCTCACGACATGAAAACCCTGCGCCAACAGTGCGACATGGGCATAGTGCTGCAAAACGGGCAGTTGACCCTGCATGACGACATCGAAAAAGCCATCGCCATCTATCAAACGCTCTGATGTTTTCTTTTAAGTCTTTCCACGGATATTTATGACCAAAGCCAATTTGACCGCCCTGCTTGAGCGCAAGCTGCGTAAATTCAAGCGCGACCCCAAGCTGTTTCTTATCGATTCCAAGGGCTATCGGGTTGCCCATCAATCATGGAAAAAAGCCATCAAACTTGGCAGTTTTCTGTGGATCCTAGCGTGCTTCATGCTAGCAACCTTCTATTACAGTTTTATGGCAAGCGATCGCTATGTCAGTCAGGCGAGCCTTATCATCAAACAGGCCGATCAACTCAAGATGCTGCCGGATGCCCTCTCCATGCTGGGGCTGGGGGGCAGCAATCATCAGGATGTGCTGGTGATCCAGGACTACCTCAAATCCTGGGATATGCTCAACACCCTGGATAACGCACTGCAACTGAAAAAACACTTTCAAAGCGACAGTGCCGATATGTTCTCGCGCCTGCCGGCAGATGCCACCCGCGAAGAGTTTCTGGCATTTTATCGGGATCACCTCACCGTCAGCCTGGATGAGCTCTCCGGGGTATTGACCGTCAGCCTGCAAGCCTTCGAGCCTGACTATGCCAAACAAGTTGTTAGCCTGATGCTCAAAGAGAGCGAAGGCTTTATCAACCGGTTGAGCCGTCAGGTGGCGATGGAGCAACTCAAATTCGTGGAAACCGAAGTGGCCCGCTCACACGAGCGGCTGTTGGGGGAGCAGGCAAAGATGCTGGCCTTCCAGAACCAGCACCAGCTGATGAGCCCCGAGGCCACCAGTACCGCCATGATGGGGGTGGTGTCTGAGCTTGAAGCGGAACTGGTGCGCCAGGATGCCGAACTCAAGCGACTGCAAATCTACATGAACCCCAATGCCCCTGACGTGGTCGCGGTCAAAGACAGGGTCGATGCCCTCACCCGCCAGCTGGCACAAGAGAAGAAGCGCCTGACCGGCAGCGAGAAGCAATCCCTCAACGAGGTCAATGCCGACTATCAGGCGGTACAGGTACAAACCCAGCTGGCGGCCGATGTCTACAAGACAGGTCTGGTCAGCATGGAGCAGGCCCGCGTCGAGGCCTATCGCAAACTGAAGCACTTGCTGGTGGTGAGCCAACCCACTCAGGCCGAAGAGGCCGAATATCCCCGTCGTCTCTACAATCTGGCCACCATTGGCGTTCTGCTTTGCCTTTTCTACGGTCTGATCGTGATGGGTCTTGCCACCTTGCGCGAACATCAGGACTGACAGGAGTATGTCGTTGAATACCTTCTTTACCAGACCATTGAATCTCAAGCCGAGCGTGCTGGCACTGAGCCTGAGCTTGCTGCTCCAACCCGCTTATGCCCTGGAAATCTCCCAGGAAGGGGCCCCGGTGCGCAAGGTCATCACGGATACCCAGACCCGGGATCCTGTGTTTGGCAACTGGCTGTTTCGCGGTGAGTTTGCCCGTGAATCCTTCAACGGCTTCAACCCGGATTACCGCATCGCCATCGGCGATCGCCTGCAAGTACAGCTGTGGGGGGGGGTCGAGTTTGATCAACCCCTGACGGTTGACCAACAGGGCAACATCTTCCTGCCCAAGGTGGGCCCCATCAAGGTAGCCGGGGTACGCAACGAACAACTGAACGACACCCTGCTCGGGGCCGTCACCACCGTCTATCAGAAGAACGTCAGCGTGTACGCCACGCTGGACGTGAGCCAGCCGGTCAAGATCTTCGTGACCGGCTTTGTCAAACAGCCGGGCCTGTTTGCCGGTCAGTCTGGCGACTCCATTCTCTACTTCCTCGACAAGGCTGGCGGTATCGCCCCCGAGCGCGGTAGCTATCTGGATGTGGCCCTCAAGCGCAATGGCCAGACCCTGCGCCACTACAACCTCTACCAGTTCCTGATCCATGGCACCCTGCTGCCAACCCAGCTGCGCGATGGCGACATCATAGTGGTGGCGCCGCTGCGCTATCAGGCCACGGTGCGCGGCAAGGTGGCAAATGCCAACAAGTTCGAGCTGAGCAAACCCCATGTCACCCTGGCCGAGCTGATGCAGATGGCCAGCCCCGATCCCGATGCCACTCATATTCGGGTGAGCCGCAATCAGGGCGAAGATATCCGCATGGATTACTACCCCATCAATGACGCCCAACTGGCCAAAAACATGGTCAGCTCGGGCGACACAGTGGAAGTAATCGCCGACAAACGCTATGCCTCCATCGCGGTGCGGGTCGAAGGGGAACACGACAGTGCGCAGGAGTATGTGCTCAAGTACGGTGCCCGTCTCGACGACATCCTCAACGGCCTGAAACTGACCCAGGATGCGGACCTGAGCGCCATCCAGCTCTATCGTGACTCGGTCAAGGTGCGCCAGAAAGAGATGTTGCAATCGTCACTCAAGGCGCTAGAGGCCAGTATTTTGACCGCCCGCTCCTCTTCCGAAGGGGAAGCCAAGCTGCGCAACAGCGAAGCCCAACTGCTGATGCAGTGGGTTGAACGTGCCAAAGACATTGAACCCAACGGGCAGGTGGTGCTGGCCAATGGCACCAATATGGAAGATGTGCGACTCGAACCGGGCGATATCATCCGTATTCCGCGCCAGACCAACCTCATCATGGTGCACGGCGATGTCATGTTCCCGAACGCCATCCTGATGGATAACAAACGTACCGTGGCCGATTACATCAATCTGGCCGGCGGCTTTACCCAGAAAGCCAGCAACTCCCGTATTTTGTTGCTGCATCGTGATGGCACCTTCAGCCAGATCGAGAAGAGCGATCTGGAAAATAAAGAGATCACCATCAAGCCGGGTGACGAGATCTTCGTCCTGCCGCAGGTCGATACCAAGTCGCTGCAGATCACCAAGGATATTACCGAGGTGCTCTATCAAATCGCCATTTCGGCTAGGGCCTTGGTACTTCTTTAATCATTCACTTGCCATAAAAGTTTGGTAGGACCGAGATGTTATCTCGGCCCTACCCTATTACATATAAAAAAACCAACATAAATATAAGTAAGGGATAAAATGAAAGCTGTTATTCCAGTTGCGGGTTTGGGCACCCGCATGTTACCTGCCACCAAAGCTATTCCGAAAGAAATGCTTCCTATTGTAGATAAACCATTGATCCAATATGTGGTCAATGAGTGTATTGCTGCAGGTATCAAAGAAATTATTCTGGTCACACATTCATCCAAAAATGCGATAGAGAACCACTTCGATAAATCATTCGAACTGGAAGCCACTCTAGAAAGTCGTGTAAAACGGCAGTTGCTGGAAGAAATTCAATCCATATGCCCCAAAGACGTGACTATCATGCATGTTCGCCAAGGGGAAGCAAAAGGATTGGGCCACGCGGTGCTGTCAGCGTATCCCCTTGTTGGCCACAATCCTTTTGTTGTGGTACTGCCCGACGTCATTATTGACGATGCCGCCAGCGATCTGAAAAAAGACAACTTGGCTAAAATGGTCCGTAACTATAAAGAGTCAGGCCATTCTCAGATCATGGTTGAGCCGGTAGCGGTTCAGGATGTGTCAAAATACGGTATTGTGGATTGCCATTCCATCGATATAACCGCTGGTGAATCTGCCACTATATTTAATGTGGTCGAGAAGCCAGAACAAGATGAAGCACCATCCAATCTGGCTATCGTGGGACGTTACGTATTGACCCCGGATATATGGCAACACCTGCGTATGACACTGCCGGGGGCAGGAGATGAAATCCAGCTTACTGACGCCATATCCGAATTACTCAAAGGTGGACAGGTGGATGCCTTCTGCATGCAAGGAAGATCTCATGATTGTGGTGACAAGTTAGGATATATGAAAGCGTTTGTTGAATATGGTCTTAGACACAAAGACTTTCAGCATGGCTTCCGAGAATTTATAACATCATTGGTTTGATTTTATAATATTTTGAGCGAGGGTTTCCCTCGCTCTATATGAAGTTCAAGATTATGCGTAAACTCAAAAAATTCTTCAAAAATCCTGGCATTTTTATTCGAGACCACTTAAATAAAAAACACCCAATCATTCGTAATGAGATCGCGTGTGCAGAGAATGAAGAAGATATTCTTATGCGACACGATCTTGCCATGGAAAGTCAGATTGAAATTGATTTTCCAATCGATGTTGTATTCACTTGGGTTGATGATTCAGATCCTGATTGGCAGATACGCTGCCAACAGTACAAGCAGTTGGTAAATAATAATTATGTGGGACAACATGCCACTGATCCTGCCAGGTTCAGTAATCATGATGAATTAAAATATTCACTGGGCAGTATACTCAAGTTATTACCTTGGGTTAGACGAATATATATTGTCACCGATAAGCAGTGCCCAAAATGGTTAACACCGAGTGATAGAGTTCGTATCGTTGATCATACTGATATTATCGAGGCGCAGTATCTGCCCACCTTTAACTCACATGTGATAGAAGCCCATCTGCACCAGATCCCTGATTTGGCAGAACACTTTATCTATTTCAATGATGATGTATTCGTGGCCAGACCACTTCCTGCCGGACATTTCTTTAGAAGCAATGGAATTGCATCCCTATTTATGTCAAAAAAAAGTCTCTCTGCTATGCAGGCTAAAGGAACTGATACCCCAACACTTTCTGCCTCATTGAAGTCAGCCTCCCTGCTTAATCATGACTTTAGCTTTTTGATTGATCACCCTCTAGTTCACACTTATGTTCCGCTAAGAAAGAGTATGTTTGAAGAATGTTGGCGGTTGTATAGGGCTGATATTAAGAGCTTCTTGCCAAATAGGTTTAGAACCAATAATGATCTGAACTTAGCCACATTTTTTATCCCTTGGCTATCTTACATAAGAGGAGTTGCTGTGCCATCTAGGGATATATGTTATTACTTTAATGCTAGATCACCTGCAGCTGCGAACTATTTTAATGCTTTACAATTAGCAAAAAAGAATGGAACACTACCTCACTCATTTTGTGCAAATGACTTTAACACGAAGAATATAAATCACAGACACAATGTAGCAAAACTGTTATCTAATTATTTTTCTGAATGATCGGGATAAGAAAGTGAACAAGTTAATATCAATTATAATTCCAGTCTACAATGTAGAAAAATATATAAAAGACTGCCTTGAATCCTTAATCATGCAAACCGTTGATGGCTTTAGGTTTGAGGAATCAATAGAAGTCATTCTCATCGATGATGGTTCTCCAGATAAATCCGTTGACATAATAAGGGAGTACCAGAAAACTTATAAGAATATATATCTCATTCAGCAAGAAAATGCCGGGCAATCCGTTGCTAGAAATAATGCTATAAAAGTTGCTGTAGGTGAGTATATATTTTTCTTGGATTCTGACGATTTACTACCTCCTGACGCTCTAGCACCACTATACAAACTAGCAAAGGAAACTTGCTCAGAGGTCATTGTATCTCATAGTAAAGCATTTAATTCTAGAAGAAGCTGGTTTATTGAAGACCACGCTGAAGTAGCCAGTGCAGCCCTTAGAAAAGTTAAGTTCTTTCATCACTCTATTTTAGTGAAAACGCCCGCCCCATGGGCCAAGTTATATAAAAGAAGTCTGCTATTAAGAAACAATATCGAGTTTCCTGTTGGTATCAAATTAGCCGAGGACTGGATATTTGTAATGAAGGCTATGTATAAGGCTAATCACATATCAACAACTCCACATATAAGCTATCTCTATCGTGGGCGAGATGATGAGGATAACCCTTCATGTACACAAATCGTCAACGAAAAAGTATTCTATGATCTAACAAAAGTGTACGAATTGACATTGCAGTTTGGATTGCCGGAGCGACAAACTTATCTTGCAAAGCTGTTTATATTACGGGGGTTACTATACCGTCTAACCAAGTATTCGACTGATTGTACTATTGATGAAGTAAAACCTATATATAAGCATGTTAGACACTTTCTAAACTCTCATATTGGAGATAAGCCTCTAAGAGTTTTTACACCACAGAGACGTCTACCCTTATTGCTTATCTATCATGGCTTCTATTCAGAAGCACATAGAGTCATGAATGGCATATTTAAAAAATCATGTCTGAATAAGGGAATAGAAAAGAGTGATAATGATATTACTCAAGATTATCACAACTTGAAAAACAAGAAGATAAAAGTAAAGATAAAAAAAATAAAAAATAAGTTCAAGTCAGCATGCATTAATACTGCATGGAAAGCTAAATATGGAATATCAAAAATAGCTAGTGCAATTCTATATAAAGATAGAGATAACATTGTTCTTGTAGGTGAACGATTAGGAAAAACGGCAAATGATTCTAGTTACCATTTGTTCTGTCACGTTAATGATGCAAAAAAATATAAGGGAAGTAAAGAGTATTATTATGTTATCGACAGAAATGCAAAAACAAAAGATAATTTAGATGGATTTAATAATGTAATTAGGTATGGCAGCTTAAAACACTTTATTATATTTAATAGATCATCAACTTATGTATTCAGCGATAGCATGAGGGATGTATTCCATCAATGGCAACGTGTTGCTGAAGAGCACAAACATAAGAAAAAGATTTTTCTACAGCATGGCATTTTCGCTCTTAATAGAGCAACTGGATATTATGATAAAAACTCCATGGAAAAGCGTCATGAACTTCCAGATAAATTTATTGTGAGCTCTGATTTTGAAAAGCAACTGATTTGTAGACAATTTGGTTTTGATAAAAGTGAAGTTTCGGTTACAGGGCTTTCTCGTTTTGATAAGTTACCTAAAAAACAGAATAAATGCTCAAGAAAAATATTGATTCTTCCAACATGGCGAGATTGGCTATCAAATGTCAGTGAGAAACAGTTCATTAATTCTCAATACTACAAAAAAATTAATGAATTATTGGTGTCAGAAAACTTCAATCAAATGCTAGCAGAAAACAATATGTCTGCTGATGTCTGTTTACACCATAAAATGCATGCACATTTAAAAGCATTGCCTTGGTCAGACACAATTACAGTGCATAGTATGAATGACATTGATGTTCAATCACTTATTATATCAGCAGATATAATGATTACTGATTATTCCTCTGCATCATTTGACATGCTTTATCAAAGAAAACCTGTAATCTATTATTGGTTTGATGCACAAAAGTTCTTTTCAACTCGTGGTGGGCCTCTTGTGTGCCCTCGTACTGGCATTCCTGGACCAGTTGTCACTTCAGAACATAAACTTATTGATGGAATAAATGAAATTATAGCCAACAACATTAACATAGATAAAAAATATGAAGGAATTGCAAATAAATTCTTTACCTATAGAGACAACAAAAATTCAAAAAGAATTATTGAATTGATTGAAGCTTGAGTTAAAATCCTTGCCAGTGGAATTTTCATTTTCACTGGCACTTAATAAGTATAGTTAAGGCTGGCAATGATTAGAATTAAAAGCAAAGAAGATATGTTAAAGGTTGGTTCTAACTTTTTCCATGGTCATTTACCTGAGATGATAAATTCTGAAATTCTCTTAGATGGTGAGAACAATATAATCTACTGTCAGGATAAGGTTACACTAAAAAATGTAACATTAAGATTCCTCGGTAATAACTCGGTAATTTTTTTATCGAGTAGCAAACATGCGTATACATTAACCACAAACATTTTTAATAACTCAGTTCTTTTTTTCGGGGAGGATAATTATTTTAACCCACATGGACAAACCATGAGTCTTATTCTTTCTGAAGGAAAAAACATTTTTTTCGGCAGTAGATGTTTATTATCTTTTGGTATTAGTGTTAGATTAGCAGATCCTCATCTCATTTTTGATGCCAAAACTAAAAAAAGAATCAATCACAGCAAAAGTGTTTTTGTTGGAGACCATGTTTGGATTGGGCAGGACACACTCCTTCTTAAAGGGGTAAAAATAGGTTCTGGTAGCATTATTGGTGCTAATTCTGTATTATCAAACAAAACAGTTCACTCAAATTCCAGCTGGGCAGGCAATCCCGCTAAAATATTGAGAAATGATGTTTTCTATACTGAGGAATGTGTCCATGATTGGGGGGAGCTCGAGACAGAGAAGTTTTGTAAGAAAGATACCGATGCATATATATTTAATTTCAAAGATGGTGAAACAAGGTCTTTCAATAGTATTGATGATGACGTTTTATCTTTGGCTAGCGCTAAGGAAAAACTCGGCTACATAATATCTAACATAAGTTCTTTTGATAAAAAGAATAGATTTTTCATTCCTTCTTCCGCTCAACTACTGTGATATAAGCCTCTATCACAACAATTTTTCATTGGGTGTCAAACCAATATAGTAATTGAAAAAAGCGTCCACTTTAATATCTTCATGTGATTATAAAAGCTAGATATCGTATTTATTGAAATTTAAAAAATATGCCGTAAACAGCTTGCGTAATTCGAAAATATATTCCTTTTGCTTTTTAACACCCTTTTATCCGAGCAACTTGCATGACTCTATGGACACAATCTGGCGGCATACTGGCCCGCAGCGCGCAGATCAGCGCCTGTCTGGGCCAGCCATTGGCACGTCTCACCCCTGATGCCCCCCCCCAGCCCGGCGATGCCCTGGTGGGCTGGGGCCAGAAAGCCAATACCCGTCAGATTAAACAGCAGGCGCAGGCATTGGGCCTGCCCTATTGGCAGTTGGAAGATGGCTTTATCGGTTATATCGGTCATCCCGCCAAAGGCGGCAAGGCGGTCTCGCTTATCGCAGACCCCGTCGGTATCTATTACGATGCGCGCCAGCCCAGCCAGCTTGAACAGCTGATTGCCACCCCGGTGGATGACGCCCTGCTTGAGCGGGCGCAGCGACTGATGGCTGACCTGGTGCGCCTCGGTGTGACCAAGTACAACTGCTATGCCACTCGCCCTGCCCATCCCGCTGGCGATGCTTCTGCCGGGCTCTCTGCGCGAGGCGAGCCGGGTGGTTTGCCCGCGGCGCTGGCCCAGCGCCTGCTGCAAGATGGCAGACCCAGGGTGCTGTTGGTGGATCAGGTGGCGGGCGATCTCTCCATTCCGGGGGCCCTGGCCAGTGAGACCGATTTTATGGCCATGGTCGAGGCGGCACGTCGCAATCACCCCCATGCCCGCCTGCTGCTGCGCACGCATCCCGACACCCGTTTTGGCAAGAAGAGCGGCGTGCTGGCCCGACTGCAACTGGATGATGTGGAGGTAGTTGCCGATCACTGCCATCCCCATGCCCTGCTCAGCCGGGTGGGGGCCGTCTATACCGTCTCTTCCCAGCTCGGATTTGAGGCGCTGCTGCTCGGCAAGCCGGTCTATTGCTTCGGCATGCCGTTCTACGCCGGCTGGGGGCTGACCGTTGATAGCAAGCAGTGCGAGCGCCGCAAGGTTCAGGTATCGCTGCCCCAACTGGCAGCGGCGGCGCTTATCCTCTATCCGCGCTATCAGGATCCGGTGCTCGGTCAGCGCTGTGAGGTGGAGGAGGTGCTGGCCATCATAGCGCGCCAGCAGAGGCCAGCGCCGCGCTGGCGCAGGCTCTATCTGGTTGGTTTCTCCCTGTGGAAACGCGCCTTTATGCAGGCGTTTTGCCACCACCTGGCCGATGAGCTGCGCTTTGTGCGCACGCCGCCCAAGCGGCTGACCGGCGATGAGCAGGTGCTGGTCTGGGGCAGCCGCTACCCGGATCTGACCTCAGCCATTCGGGTTGAAGATGGCTTTATCCGATCCCGGGGGCTCGGTTCCAACCTCTGTCGCCCCTCTTCCCTCTCCATCGATCTGGTCGGGATCTATTTCGACAGCCGCATGCCAAGCGGGCTCGAGCAGTTGCTCAACTATCAGCAACTGACACAGGTCGACGTCAATCGGGGCGCCGCCCTGATTGAACTGCTCCTGCAGCACAGGGTCAGCAAGTACAACGTGGGCACGCCACAGCACTACACACCGCCTGCCGATGGGCGCCCGCTGGTGCTGGTGGTGGGTCAGGTAGACGGGGATGCCTCCATCCTGACCGGCAGCCCGACCATTCGCAGCAATGAACAGTTGCTGTGGGCCGTGCGCGCCGCCAAGCCAGAGGCGCATATCCTGTTCAAGCCACACCCGGATGTGGTGGCGGGCAATCGGGCAGGTGCCATCTCTGCCGCCTGCCTGGCAGAGTGTGTCGACAGCCAGGTGCTGGACATAGGGCTAACCAGTCTCTACCCCCACGTGGACGAGCTGCATACCATGACCTCGCTGAGCGGATTCGAAGCGCTGGTGCAGGGGGTGAAGGTCACGACCTGGGGGCAGCCCTTCTACAGCGGCTGGGGACTGACGACAGATGCTCATCCCCCGGCCCGGCGCCAGCGCAACCTGCCCCTGGCGGCGCTGGTTTACCTGACGCTGGTCGCCTATCCGCTCTACATCGATTGGCAGACCGGGCTCTGGATAAGCCCGGAGCAGTTGATCCGCCAGCTGGCAGAGCAAGGACACTCATCGGCCCACAAGTCGAGCCGCTGGCAACGCTGGCAGATCAAACTGAGTTACCTGACACAGACGCTGTTGCAGCGCCCCGCCCTCCCCCGGTTCATGAGATAAGCCGACCATGAAGATTTTGTTGTTGCAAGGACCGCTCGGCCCCTTCTTTCAAACCTTGAGCCAGACCCTGAGCGAGGCGGGCCACGAGGTTTACAAGATCCATTTCAATGGCGGCGACGAGTGCTGGCCCTGCACAGGCCATAACGAACGCTTCACCGGCAAGCCGGAAACCTGGAATACCTTTTTTCGCCGCTTTATCAAGCGACATGGTATCGACAGCCTGATCTGCTACGGCGATTGCCGCTATTACCACCTGCAGGCCATTCGCATCTGCAAGCTGAAGAAGATCGCCGTCTGGGCCATGGAAGAGGGGTATCTGCGCCCCGACTATGTGACCCTGGAGCAGGGGGGGGTCAATGCCTTCAGCCCGCTCTTTGCCAAACGTGACCAGCTGGCCAAGATGGCCTGGCCTGCCCCCTATGAAGCGCCTCTGCAGGTAGGCAAGACCTTTGCCCGCCGCGCCGGGTATGCCAGCCGCTACCACATCAGCAAGATGCTGTTTCGCTGGCGTTATCCGCATTTCGTCAACCACAGGCCCTGGAGCCTGTATCAGGAAGCCCGAGGCTGGGTGGCGGGCGGCCTGGTCAAGTGGTGGTACAGATGGTCTGATCGCTCGCTGCTCAAGGCGCTGCCCCAGCACAAGGGCCATATCTTCTTCGTGCCCTTGCAGGTCACCGAGGATTTTCAGATAAGGGAGCACTCTGACTTGAGCGGCGTGGAAGAGATGGTCGCCCAGGTGATGAACTCCTTTGCCGAACATGCCCACCGCGAGGATGTGTTGCTGTTCAAGCACCACCCCATGGACCGGGGTTATGTCAGCTACCAGTCCCAGATAAACCGACTGGTGACGCTGCTCGGGCTGGAAGGGCGGGTGTTTTATGGCTACGACTTGCCGCTGCCGACCCTTTATCCGCTGCTCAAGGGCGTCATCACCATCAACAGCACGGTTGGTCTCTCCGCCCTGCTGCACGATGTGCCGACCTTTTGCATGGGGCGGGCCCTGTATGATCTGGCAGGCCTCACCACCCGTGGCAGCCTTGCAACCTTCTGGCACAAGCAGAGCCCGGTGTGCAGCGACACCTTCGAGCGCATGCGCCAGTCCCTGCTCCATCTGACCCAGCTCAATGCCAGCTTCTACCGCCATCTGGAACTGAGCGCCATGGCCGTGGTGCAGAAGATCCATCAGCACAGCGAGCAGACCCTGCCCGTCAAACAGGGCAAGCAGGCGCCGACCAGTATCATCGGCGCCCTCAGTGCTCTGAGTGCCTTGGGCCTCCTGGCTGACGAGCTGTTGACCCCCATCGCCACCTTGTAAGCAACACAGAGACAAAAAAGCCCGCGCTGCGGGCTTTTTTTATGGGATTACACGATGCGGGGGCGCAGGTGGGCGTGCCAGCGGGCTTCCCACTTCTTGAACAGCCAGACGATGACGAAGGTCAGCAGCATGTAGAGCAGGCCTGCGGTCAAAAACGCCTCGAACGGGCTGTAGTAGCGGGAGTTGATGATCCGCGCTGCGCCGGTCAAATCGACGATGGTGATAATGCCGGCCACCGCCGAGCCCTGCAGCATGAAGATCACCTCGTTGCTGTAGGCTGGCAGCGCACGGCGAAACGAGTTGGGCAATATGATACGGGTGAGGGTCTGCCAGCGGGTCATGCCAAAAGCGCTGGCCGCTTCAATCTGCCCCTTGGGCATGTTGAGCACGGCGCCGCGCACTATCTCGGCGGTATAGGCACCTGTGTTGAGGGTGAACGCCAGCAGGGCGCAGAACCAGGCCTGGGCGAACAGATCCCAGGCGGCGCTGTTTTTCAGCCACTCCCACTGGGCGGCGCCGTAGTAGATGATAAAGAGCTGCACCAGCAAGGGAGTGCCACGAAAGAAGTAGATATAGGCCCAGATCGGCCCCTTGATCAACCAGTTGCGGCTGTTGCGCAGTATCCCCATGGGCACCGCCAGGGCCAGGCCGAGCACTAGGGACGCCGCCACCAGCAGCACTGTGGTGTAAAGCCCCTCCCAGTAGGTGGGCCACTCTTTGAGAATGATTGAGAAATCCATGGCTTACCTCGTCTTTATCGCATAGTGACGTTCGGCCCATTTCAGTGCCGAGGTGGAGACCGCAGTGAAGATCAGGAAGATCAGGGCCACCGCCATGTAGAAGGTGAAGGGCTGTTGGGTCGACCCCGCCGCCAGGGAGGCTTTGCGCACCATGTCATCGAGCCCGATGATGGAGACCAGCGCCGTGGTTTTCAGCAGCACCAGCCAGTTGTTGCCAAAGCCCGGCAGGGCATGGCGCATCATCTGGGGGAAGAGGATCCGCACAAACACCTGGGTCGCTCGCATGCCAAAGGCGCGGGCTGCCTCGAGCTCCCCCTTGTCCACCGCCAGAATGGCGCCGCGGAAGGTCTCTGTCATGTAGGCGCCGAAGATGAAGCCGATGGTGGCCACCCCGGCCGCAAACGGACTGATGTCGATATAGTCAGGCAGCAGGGAGACCCACTCCTGATTGGGATTGCTCTCCAGCAACCAGCTGTTGTAGGTCTCGTTGACCCAGCTGCAGAGGCTGTTGATCAGCACCTGGCCGCCGAAGAACAGCAGCATCATCAACACCAGATCGGGAATGCCGCGAATGACGGTGGTGTAGGTGGTCGCGATGCCGCGTGCCCACTTGTAGGGGGAGAGCTTGGCAAGCGCCCCCAGCATGCCCAGCAGCAGCGCCAGCAGCAGTGAGGCCAGCGCCACCTCCAGCGTGACCCATGCGCCCTCCAGCAGGGAGGCTTCGTATCCTTTCAAATCAAACATATGCGGCTCCATTGCAACGCATTGAGCGGGCTAGCCCGTCCCAATATCCTTTCACACCAAACACATGCAGCTCCATTGCAACTAAGCGGGCCCGTCGCTCCCAGCAGGAAGGCAACGGGCCCGATGACGACTGACAGGGTCAACCTGTCGTTATTCGCTGTAGAGGTCTTTGGACTTACTCGCCGTAGACGTCGAAGTCGAAGTACTTGTCGTTGATTTCCTTGTACTTGCCGCTGGCGCGCAGCGCCAGGATGGCGGCGTTGAATTTCTCTTTCAGATCCTTGTCAGCCTTGCGTACCGCGATGCCGGCACCCTCGCCAAACCACTTGGGATCGGTCAGTTTCGGGCCGACGAACTCGTAGGCATCGCCCCCTTCTTTCTTCAGCAGACCGTCGGTAATGGCAGCAGAATCGGCCATCACATAGTCAACCCGACCGGATTTCAGATCGAGATAGGCTTCATCTGCGGTGCCATAACGCTTGATGGTGGCGTTGGGGAAGTTGTCGGTAATAAAGGTATCCATGGAGGTGGCGCGTTGCACCGCCACGGTTTTACCATCCATGAAGGCCTTGTCGAGCTTGACCTCGGTGCCCTTCTTGGCGGCGAAGCGGGCCGGAATGTGCTGGTACTTCTGGGTGAAGTCCACCTTCTTCTTGCGCTCCTCGGTGATATCCATGGTGGCAATGATGGCGTCATATTTGCGCGACAGCAGCGCCGGAATGATGCCGTCCCAGTCCTGCTTGACCAGGGTACATTTCACCTGCATCTCTTCGCACAAGGCCTTGGCGATGTCGATGTCGAAACCTTTCACCTCACCACTGGGCTCGGTCCAGGAGAAGGGAGGATAAGCACCTTCAACCCCGATCCGTACCTCTTTCCACTCCTTGGCCATCAGGCTGCCGGAAGACAGGGCAGTGACTATGGCAGTCGCCAGCATCAGCTTGTTCATGTATCTCTCCTTGATAAAAACGTCGACTGTTGAAGTTGCGGCTTGCTGATAAACCATCCCGCCCATCAATAGATGGAGGAGATGAATTGCTTGAACCGTTCAGACTTGGGATGGGCGAAAATCTCCTGGGGATTGCCCTCCTCTTCCACCCGCCCCTGATGCAGAAACATTACCTTGTTCGACACATCACGGGCAAACGACATCTCGTGGGTCACCACCAGCATGGTGCGCCCCTCCTCGGCCAGCTCGCGCATCAGGCCGAGCACCTCCCCCACCAGCTCGGGATCCAGCGCCGAGGTGGGTTCATCAAACAGCATCACATCGGGCTCCACTGCCAGCGCCCGGGCGATGGCCGCCCGCTGCTGCTGGCCACCGGAGAGGTGACCGGGATAGTAATCGCGCCGCTCCCACAGCCCCACCCGGTTGAGCAGGTGTTCTGCCTTGGCGATGGCCTCGGCGCGGGGCATCTTTAGCACCTGAATGGGTACCTCTATGATGTTCTGCATGATGGTCATGTGCGACCAGAGATTGAAACTTTGAAACACCATGGCCAGCCGGCTGCGAATGCGCTCCACCTGACGCATGTCCTCCGGCTGCCGCTCACCGGCCCGGTTGGATTTCATGCGAATAAGCTCGCCATGGAGTGAAACTGTGCCGGAAGAGGGGGTTTCCAGCAGATTGATACAACGAAGAAAGGTCGACTTCCCCGAGCCGGAGGAGCCTATCAGGGAGATCACATCCCCCTTGTGGGCGGTCATATCGATGCCCTTGAGCACTTCGTGGGTGCCGAAATACTTGTGCAGTTCACGAACTTCCAGTGCGGCAACGTCACTCATCCATTACAACCTTGTCTGTCCCTAGACGCCGCTACGGCGTGACTCACACCATCATGAATTTAACAAAAAGTTAACCGATGGCAACCTTCAGCGAAAATATCACTCGAATAGTTAAAAAACAATACAGAACAGAGGTCTTTGGTGTTTTCTCTGTATTTTGATTGGTCTCGATGGTATTTTTCAGCACTTTGTCTGCATAAAACCCGGTTCAGGCCAATCGAGTGCCACCGCCTTTTTATACCCGGATCACAAGGGTGGCAAGCACATTTCGATATCATGACAGGAACACGGAGCAGGCGACTTTATTCACCCGGTCACTGTTTGCACCTTGTTGAAAACTGGGCGATGGCCTTGATTTCATTGCTCCCCCCTTGCCGCACCAGGGTGGGCCTTTGAACCAAATGCGTGCAACAGCTTGCACCAAAAACATAACAACCGGACAAAAAGCCCCGGATGAGCCACCCAAACTCACAGAAATGTGACACAGAGCCAATAAGTAGTGATAAGGTGTTATTTTTACCAGTTTTCGTGTTCGAGGCCCCGATGTTGCTCAATGTATTGCTGATCCTGCTGCCGTTAGGCGTCGGCTATCTGATCCCTCTCTCCTCCGCCCGGCTCATCAAGCTGGTCAATCAGTCCCTTGGCAAGATGGTCTACCTCATCCTGTTTCTGATGGGGCTGGGGCTGGCCTATGTGGACAACCTCGGCAGCAATCTGGCGGTGATCTTCAAGGTGGCCGGCGTGATGCTGGCCGCCATCACCGTCTGCAACCTGCTGGCACTCTGGTGGCTGGACAGGCGCAGCCCGCCAACCCATGAGGCCAGCGATGCCAAGATGCCGAGCAAGCTGCACCTGCTGTGGGAGTCGTTGCAGCTCTGCTTGGTGGTACTGGGGGGCGTACTGCTGGGGCTGCTGATGGATCTGCGGGCCCTGCCCATCGACACATGGAGCGAGTGGGCACTGATGCTGTTGCTGCTGCTCATCGGGGTACAGATGCGCAACTCCGGCATGCGGCTGCGCCAGATACTGCTGAACCCCTGGGGCATGAAGATCGCCTTCACCGTCATCATCAGCAGCTGGTTGGGCAGCGTGCTGGCGGCCCAGCTGCTGGGTATGCCATTGAGCCACGCTCTGGCGCTCAGCTCCAGCTTCGGCTGGTATTCGCTGTCGGGCATTCTGGTCGCCGACAAGCTGGGGCCCGTGCTGGGCTCGGCCGCCTTTATCAACGATCTGGGCCGCGAGCTTATCGCCATCCTCATCATTCCCATGCTGATGCGTCGCCACCCCTCCGCCGCCATCGGCTACGGCGGCGCCACCGCGCTGGACTTCACCCTGCCGGTCATCCAGAAGTCCGGCGGCATTCAGGTGGTGCCGGTGGCGATTGTCTCGGGCTTTATCCTCAGCCTGCTCGGCCCCATCCTGATCCTCGGCTTTCTGGCAATCTAGCGCTGCCAACCCTGTCCGGCCCGACCCGCGTATCGGGCTTGTTGTGCCATGGTGCGCCCGCGGCCAGTCAGCCATAGGCAAGTGCGGCCGGATCCGCTAGGCTCACCAGCATTTCCATTTTGCTGGCCGACATCCACCGTCATGAACTATCTGGCTCACCTGCATCTGGCTGCCCATACCCAAAGCTCCCTCACCGGCAACCTGCTGGGGGATTTCGTCAAGGGGCCGCTGCCAACGGGTCTTGCTGCTCACTTCGATGAGGGGATCTGGCTGCATCGCAAGATAGATGCCTTTACCGATGCCCACCCCGAGCACAGGGCGGCAGTGGCCTGCTTCGAGGCGCCCTGGCGCCGCTTTGGCGGCATCCTGGTGGACATGCTCTACGACCACTGGCTCAGCCTGCACTGGCCGCAATTTGGCGAAGCGCCCCTGCCCCGTTTTCTGCAGCACAGTTATGGGCAGCTGCTGGCGGATCATCAGCACCTGCCGGATGGCTTGCCCGTTGCGCTCAAACGGATGGCGGAGCAGAACTGGATCGCCTCCTATCGCCACAGGGAGGGGCTGGGCCGAGCCCTCAACGGCATAGGACACCGGCTGCGCCGACCCATCTTGCTGGGCTATGCCCTCGCCACCCTGGACGACGCCAGCTGGCACCGTAGCGAGCAGGGATTTCTGCGCTTCTATCCCCAGTTGATGGGCTTTAGCGAGCAACAGCTCACCCACTATCGCAAGAGGGGCGGCCGCGCTGGCCTTCAGCCATAAAAAAACCGGACCCTGGGTCCGGTTTGCAGATAAAAGCCCGCTGGCTCAGCTCTTTATTTCTCTTGCTGTGAAGGCTCACCCTTCTTCTTGCGAATGCTGAGCCCCAGCTCACGGCCACGCAGGCGGGCGTAATAGATGGTGCCGACGAAGGCGAGTGTGGCGAATACCAGCTCCACCACAGCCAACCAGCGCTCTCCCTCATCCGTGGTGATCAGGGTCAGGGCGTGGACGAAATAGGGCATCAACACGAAGTTGCCCCAGGCATGGGTGTAGGGGTTGCCCTGCACTATGCCCTTGAGGGGGAAGAGCAGCGGCACCGTCCAGATCACCGGCAGCAGCCAGGGGTTGAGATCAGGGTGGGGCGAGAGAAACAGGTGCCAGATGATGACCCAGGCCAGCAAGCCAAAGAAGCCGACCAGGGTCAGCAGATGAGCGAAGCGGGTACTCACTTGATGATCTCCAGCACCCGCTCGGGCGGACGACCAATACGGGCCTGACCATTGTTGATGACAATGGGGCGCTCGATCAGCTTGGGGTGCTGCTGCATGGCGCTGATCAGGGCATCACCGTTCACCTCGCCCAACCCCAACTCCTGGTAGAGCGCTTCCTTGGTGCGCATCAGCTGACGCGGATCGGTGAAACCGAGCTGGCTCAGCAGGGTGCGGATTTGCGCCTCGCTCGGTGCCTGCTCCAGATAGAGCACCACATCAGGGGCGATCCCGTGCTGTTCCAGCAGGGCCAGGGTTTCACGGCTCTTTGAGCAGCGCGGATTGTGGTAAATTTGGGTCTCGCTCATGGTAACTCCCTGATTGATCGCAAGATGGGACAAGAAACGGCGCTATTGTAGGGGAAACTGATGGTCAGGGTAAGCGGCAGTGGAAAGGAATTGAAACGAATTTGTTGGCTGATTGTGGCCGGTCTGCTGAGCGCCTGCTCCCCGGCGCCCGAGTTCACGAACGGCCAGGGCCAGCCGGTGACACTGACCCAGTTTGCTGGCAAGCCGCTGCTGATCAACTACTTCGCCCCCTGGTGCGCCCCCTGCCTGCGCGAGTTGCCACTGCTGGAGGCGCTGGCGCAGGAGGGCTCCCTCACCATAGTGGCCATTCACTATGATCCGGCCATCCCGGCCGAGCTGGCATCACTGGCGAGCCGCTACCGGGTCACCTTGCCACTGCTGATCGCCAATGACACGGCAAGCCTGCCTTTCCCCCGCCCAACCGGACTGCCCACCAGCTATCTGCTCGATGCAAAGGGCAAGCTGCAACAGACAATCGTCGGCGAGCTCGATGCGCAGCAGATTGCCACCCTCAAGGAGCAGGCTGCGGCATTTCGCTAGCCCGGCCCCATCCTGCCCTTTGCCCACACATAACGACAGGATTGGTCTGAACGACGCCCGGGCACCGATGGGTAAAGAAACGGGGTGTCCCATTGCTGGCACACCCCGCTTCACCGCACCTTTGACTCATCACCCTTTCAGGCTGTCGAGATCTTTCTTCGCCCGCTCCAGCTCGGTGATGCGCGCCTCCAGCCGGGCCAGCGTCAGCTTGTCGCTGGTGGTGCCACGGGCCACGATCAGCTCGTCGATGGCCGCCTGATAATCCCCGCGCAGGGAGAGTATCTCGGCCCGCGCCATGTGCAGATCCGTCATCCGCCCCGCCTTGCGATAGGCATCGGTCAGCAGGTTCCAGGCCAGATTGTTCTCCGGGTGCTCGCGGGCATAGGGGTCAAGAATGGCGATGGATTTCTTGTAGTTGCCGCTCTCGAGGTAGGCGTTACCGAGGTTGACCACCACCACTTCGTTGTCCGGCATGCGGGTGCGGAACTTCTCCAGCCGGGCGATAGCCTGGGCGCTGCGCCCCTTGGCAAGATCGATGTCGGTGAGGGCATCCACCACGAACAGATCTTCCGGGTGACGGCTCGCCAGCTCCTGCATCAGGGCATCGGCCTCGTCGGTACGCTTGAGTTGCAACAGCGCCAGCGCCTTGCCGTAGATGGCCGCATCCTTGAGCGGGTAATCCCCCTTCTGCAGGCGGTGGTCGAAATAGCTGAGCAGCGCCTGCGGGCTCTCGGTGCCATAGCGCACCTGGATGCGCACCTTGGCCAGCCAGAAGTCGAGGCTGGGGGGCAAGTCGCGGCGAGCATAGCTGGAGGCGCGGCCACGGGCCTCGGAGATCCGGGTCTCGGGCAGCGGGTGAGTCAGCAGCATCTCGGGTGGCTTGCTGGCGTAGCGATATTCGGCCGCCAGTTTCTGGAAGAAGTTGGCCATGCCCATGGGATCAAAGCCCGCGTCATACAGGGTCTTCATGCCGATCCGGTCCGCTTCGTACTCGTTCTCGCGGGTGTAGTTGATGGCCGACTGCATGGAGAGGCCCAGCGTGGTCTGCAGGGCGGCGATACCGGCGGTGGGGTTGATCACCGCCAGCGCGATGGAGCCCACCAGCCCGGCCAGGGTCATGGCGGAGGTGCTCGCCTGCGCCTCCATATAGCGGGCTATGTGGCGCTGGGTCACGTGGGTGATTTCGTGCGCCAGTACCGAGGCCAGCTCACTCTCGCTGTCGGCGTAGAGGAACAGGCCTGTGTGCACCTTGACCCGTCCGCCGAGGAAGGCCGCCGCGTTGATGCTGGGATCATTGATGAGGAAAAAGGTAAACGGGAAGCGTACCCCATCGGCGTTGGAGAGCAGCCGCTGGCCAAGATCATCGATGTACTGGTTCAGCACAGGATCATCGATGATCGGCAGGCCCGCCCGGGCGAAACGCATGAAGGCGTTGCCATAGCGCATCTCCTGCTCGATGGGCAGGGCCGCCACCCCGGCGGTGCCGATATCAGGAAGCTGGTTGCTCGCCTGGGCATGGAAAGTGGCCCCCATCAGGGAAGCCAGCAGGGGAAGCGATGCCATCAAAGGGGAAAAGCGTGCCACGTTATCTCTATCTCCATCAGTAGGGACCTCGGCAGAATACCCTTGCCCCTCTAGGGCTACAAGCGTTGTTTCGTGCTCTCATCACGGCCATAATAGTCGCCTAACGCCTGCTGGAGCCCTCATGGAACACCTCGATCTGACCCCCTGGCGCTGCCCCGAGCCACTGATCCGGCTCAAGCTCTGGCTAAGGGAAGCCAAAAGTGGCCAAACTGTGACCATTCGGCTGGCCGATGCTGGCTCCCGGCAGGATATTCCGGCCTACTTGCAACGCCAGGGACACGTCGTCAGGCTGCGACAGGCGCCGGACAATACGATCTTTTTACAGTTGGTTGTCGGGGCCAAGCAGCCATCATGAGCCCCCGTCACGAAAGGATGCTGTCATGTTAGAAGTACTAAAGCGCTGGTATCAGACCCGTTTTTCCGACCCGGATGCGGTCGCTCTCTTCCTGTTGCTGGTGTTCAGCTTTGCGATGCTTTGGCTGTTTGGCAGCCTGCTGACACCCATACTGGTGGCCATCGTCATGGCCTATCTGCTGGAGTGGCCGGTACTCAGGCTGCAACGGAGCGGGCTCTCCCGCACGCTCGCCACCACGCTGGTGCTGCTGCTCTTTATCGCGGTGACTGTGATGTCACTGCTGGGCCTGATCCCGACCCTGGTGAGCCAGGGCATCAATCTGATCAAGGAGGCGCCCTCCATGCTGGCCCATGCCCAAGAGTATGTCCGCACCCTGCCAGAGCTCTATCCCGAGTTTATCGACGTCACCCTGGTCGAGACTCTGATTGACAGCATCCGTCAGCGCATCCTCAGTGGCGGCGAGCATCTGGTGACAGCGTCACTGAGTTCGCTGGTCAACGTGGTGGTCCTGCTCATTTACCTCATTCTGGTGCCGCTGATGGTGTTCTTCATGCTCAAGGACAAGCAGCTGCTGCTCTCGGGGCTCGCCCGTTTCATGCCGCGCAATCGGGCCCTGGTCAAGCAGGTCGGGACCGAGATGAACGGCCAGATCATCAACTATGTGCGGGGCAAAGTGATCGAGATCCTGATCGTCGGGGTGACCTCCTACATTACGTTTGCCATGATGGGCCTGCGCTACTCCGCTCTGCTGGCGGTAGCCGTGGGTTTCTCTGTGCTCATTCCCTATATAGGCGCAGCGGTAATGACTGTCCCCGTGGCCATGGTGGCGCTGTTTCAATGGGGATTCTCTTCTGAGTTCGTCTGGGTGATGGTGGCCTATCTGGTGATCCAGGCCCTGGATGGTAATCTCTTGGCGCCCCTGCTCTTCTCCGAGGCGGTCAATCTGCATCCGATAGCCATCATCATTGCCGTGCTGGTGTTTGGCGGCCTGTGGGGGTTCTGGGGGGTCTTCTTCGCCATCCCTCTCGCCACCCTGGTCAAGGCGGTGATCAATGCCTGGCCCAAGCGCGATGACGCCCTCCAGCCTGATGCCTGACGAGGCAGCTTCTCGCACTCCCGGTTCATCCCCACAGGGCATCTTTTCGAAGAGGCCCTGATGGGCTATCTGGCGCTGTCAGCCCCCTGATAAAGTGCGCGAGTATCCAGCCTCACAGTGCCAACGCAGCAGGGGGGCACTACGCCAGATGCGGGATCGGGTATATCTGGCCAGTCGCCACCTCCTCACAACCAAGAAGGGAGCCCATGGCTCCCTTCTTGGTCAGGCAAGGCTGGCGTATCGGTCTCAGCGGTCGGCCAGAAATGCGGCCAGGGCCTGATTGACAAAGGCGGGATTTTCCAACGACGAGATATGACCCGCAGCCGGGATCTCCTTGAAGGGGCAACCCAGCACCTCGGCCATCAGATAGCCCTCCAGCACGGGGCGCGCCTTGTCCTCGCAGCCGGTCATCACCAGCGCCGGCACCGTGATCTCTTCCAGCCAGTCAATGCGATCCTCCCGGGTCACGAAGCTGCGACCGACCGCCACCATGGCGGCAATCTTGTCGGCAGGCCAGGCCGCCAGCCGCGCCGTGAAATCGGCCAACAAAGCCGCATCGGGCTGATTGGCAAAGAAGAGAGGGGCAACCTGTTCGACGATGGGCGCCGGAATAGTGCCAAGCTGCTCGATCATCGCGAGCATGCCGAGGTAACGTTCGCAGGTGATCTGGGGCTCGAGGCCAACGAAGCTGTCCATCAGCACCAGACCCTTGAGACGGGCCGGCGCCATGTTGGCCAACTCTACCCCCCACATGCCGCCGATGGAGAGGCCCACAAGCACACACTCGTCGATCCCGAGAGCATCGAGCAGGGCCAGGTGATCCCGTGCCAGGGTCGTCAGGGTGCAAGGACCGTCCGGCAACCGGTCAGAATCACCGTGGCCCCACAGCTCGGGCACGATGCAGCGATACTGGCCCTTGAGCGCGGCGACTTGCGGCGCCCACATGGCGCTGTCCCACAGGTAACTGTGACCAAACAACAGAACAGGTCCCTGCCCCTCGTCCAGATAGGCCATTTGGCGGCCCGCTATCTCCATAAATTGCTTCATGTTTTCTCCTGTTGCCAACTGACGGGGCGGCAGTGTAACACGCAGCCCTCGGTCGTCGCGCCTCCCTGGTGCAAGCTGGGGTGACGCACTAGAAAGGGCTCAAAAGGAGAGTTCCATACCCAAGGAAAAGGGCAAGCAACGCCCGCGCTTCTCTGAGTACCCCCTCGCCCACTGGCAGGCGGAGCCGGTCAAGCGACAGGCGTGTGTCAAGCAGGCGGAGATCCCGAACCGCAGGCAATAAAAAGCCGGTCTGACGACCGGCAAAAAGGCATTGCATACTAAGGAATACCAGCGCAAAAAAATCAGGTGCGAATGTACTTGGCGGTGCGAGGGAATGCCTGCTCTTTAGCGTCAAACAGATAACAGGCTTCAGCCGGGATACCCACGCTGTAGGTCTGACCGGTCGCCACATCCACATCCGAGGTGGTCTTGACGGTGAAGTCATGACCATCCACATCCATATAGACGAACGACTCGGCGCCCAGATGTTCGGCCACCTGCACCACACCGCTCACCTTGCTGTGTGCATGGGGGTGCGTGAGCGGGAACAGATGCTCGGGACGAATGCCGAGCTCCACCTTGTCACCGACAGCGCCACGACGGGCATCCACCCGCGCCCGCACCGTATCGCCGGAGGTGAGCTTGACCAGGCACTCCTGCTCGCCAATTTCCTGCAACTCACCCGTCAGGAAGTTCATCTTGGGTGAGCCGATGAAACCCGCCACAAACTTGTTATCCGGGTTGTGGTAGAGATCGAGCGGGGTGCCGAACTGTTCCAGGTTGGTCTCGGCATCGCCCTTGAGCGGGCTCAGCACCACGATGCGGTTGGCCAGTGTCATGGCTTCCACCTGATCGTGGGTCACGTAGATGATGGTGGAGTTGAGCTCCTTGTGCAGCTTGGCGATCTCGATGCGCATCTTGACCCGCAGGGCAGCATCCAGGTTCGACAGGGGTTCATCGAACAGGAACACCTGGGGCTGCTGTACGATGGAGCGACCGATGGCCACCCGCTGGCGCTGACCGCCAGAGAGAGCCTTGGGCTTGCGGTCAAGCAGCGGCTCAAGCCCCAGGATCTCGGCGGCGCGCATCACCCGCTTGTGGATGTTCTCTTTGCTCATCTTCTTGAGCTTGAGGCCAAAGGCCATGTTCTCGTAGATGTTCATGTGCGGGTAGAGGGCGTAGGACTGGAACACCATGCCCACGTTACGCTCCACCGGCGGCACGTCGTTCATGTAGCGACCGCCGATGGTCAGCTCACCGCTGGTGATGTCCTCCAGGCCCGCGATCATTCGCAGCAAGGTGGACTTGCCGCAGCCGGACGGGCCGACGAAGACGATGAACTCCCCTTCCTTGATGGCCAGGTTGATGTTGCGCAGCGTGTCCTTGTGGACCGCCGGATCGTAGTTCTTGCGAACGTTGTTGAGTACTACTTCAGCCATGACGAGCTCCGCTCTGAAATCTGTGCAAATCGTGATAGCGGGGGGAGTCAGCTCCCCCGGCCATAAACCTTTAACCTTTCACGCCGCCGGCGGTGAGGCCACCGACCAGCCAACCCTGCGATAGACCAGCAGGAACACCTGGGTGCTGGCTGCGTGGCACCACTTAACCTTTCACGCCACCGGCGGTGAGGCCACCGACCAGCCAACCCTGCGATAGACCATCAGGAACACCTGGGTGCTGACTGCGTGGCGCCACTTAACCTTTCACGCCACCGGCGGTGAGGCCGCCGACCAGCCAACGCTGAGCCATCAGGAACACCACTGTAATGGGCAGGCCCGACAGCACGGCGGCGGCGGCAAAGTCACCCCACAGATAGTTCTGCGGATAGAGGTATTGCTGGGCACCGACCGACAGGGTCAGGTTGTTCACATCCTGCAGCAGGATGGAGGCCACAGGCACCTCTGTGATGGTGCCGATGAAAGCCAGAATGAACACCACCGCCAGAATGGGCACCGACAGGGGCAACAGGATCAGGCGAAATGCCTGCCAGGGGGTCGCCCCATCGATGGCCGCCGCCTCCTCCAGTGAGGAGTCGATGGTCTCGAAGTAGCCCTTGATGGTCCACACGTGCAGCGCTATGCCGCCCATGTAGGCCAGGATCAGGCCACCGTGGGTGTTGAGACCCAGCCAGGGCACATAGTCACCAATCTTGTTGAACAGCGCATAGATAGCCACCAGCGCCAGCACGGCCGGGAACATCTGGAAAATCAGCATGCCCTGCAGGATGGTGGACTTGCCACGAAAACGCAGGCGGGCAAACGCATAGGCACAGGTGGTCGACAGCGTCACTATCATCAGGGCCGTGATACCGGCGATCTTGATGGAGTTCCACAGCCAGGTCAGCACGGGGAACGGCGGCGGCGTGATGCTGCCATCGGCGTTGGTGATGGACATACCCAGCGCCAGCCTCCAGTGATCCAGGGTCGGATTGGAGGGGATGATCTCCCCGACCGAGAAGTTACCGGTACGAAACGAGATGGCGATGACCATGATCACCGGGAAGATGATCAGCGCCAGAAAGCCCCACATGACCAGGTGGGTTGCCCACACCCGGTATTTGACTGATTTGGGTTGTACGATAGCCATTGAGAAGCCTCCTTAGTGTTGCTTGTCGGCTTTGGACAATTTCAGGTTGAGCAGTGCAAGCGCGCCGACAATAAGGAAGATGGCGGTGGCAATGGCACTGGCCAGACCGTAGTCCTGACCACCCGAGCCCTGGAACGCGATCCTGTAGGTGTAGTTCACCAACAGATCCGTGGTCCCGGCAGGGGTACTGGCGCCTATGATGTCCGGTGCCCCGTTGGTCAACAACTGGATAAGTACGAAGTTGTTGAAGTTGAAGGCAAAGGATGCAATCAGCAGCGGTGTAAGCGGCTTCATCAACAGCGGAACCGTGATCTTGAAGAAGTTCTGCACCGGACCCGCCCCGTCCATGGCAGACGCTTCATAGAGATCTTCCGGAATGGCTTTGAGCAGGCCCATGCAGAGGATCATCATGTAGGGGTAACCGAGCCAGGTATTGACGATAAGGATCATCACCTTGGCCAGGAAGGGGTTGGTAAACCAGTCCGGCTTGATGCCAAACACCGCTTCCAGGAACATGTTGATCTCACCGAAGTTCTGGTTGAACAACCCCTTGAACACCAGGATGGAGATAAACGCCGGAATCGCGTAGGGCAGGATCAGCATGACCCGATAGAAACCGCGCCCCTTGAGGGACTCCCACTGCACCAGACAGGCCAGCACCATGCCGATGGCCAGGGTGAAAACAACCGAGCAGGTGGAGAAGATCACGGTCCAGATGAAGATCTGCATGAAGGGACCCTGGATGCCCGGGTCTGTCATGATGCGCACGAAGTTTTTCCACCCCACACTCACCACAAACCCCGGCGCCATGCCCTTGCCGACAAACTCTCCCCGCTCGTCGATGTATTGATAGAAGCCGGTGTCACCGTTGGGCAGCATCAGCTCGCCGGTCTGGGTGTTACGCAACAGGTTACGGTCATTGATCACCACGCCGGAACTGAGTACGGCGCCATCCATCAGACGCGTGTACTGCTGCTTCTGGGCGGCAAACTTGCGCAGGCTGCTCAGGGTCAGGTGGGTACCACCGTCCGGCAGAACCAGATCCAGGTCACTCAGGTGAGAACGATGCTCAACGATGGTGCGGATCGGCGCGGCCTGGCTGGCGGCTTCGCCAGTGAAGGGCTGCAACTCAACCACTTGTTGGGAGCTCTGCACTCTGCCCTCACGGGACGCCAGCGCACGGGCCTTGTTGGTCATCAGGGAAACAGGTTGGCTGATAAAGGAGTGATCATCCTGTGTCAGCAGCAGCTGGAACTGGCCATTGTCGCCACCCAGCAGGGTGAAATCGAACTCACCGCCCGCCACCTTGTAGCTTTTTTTCAGATGGTAATCCCGCGCCTGCTCGAGGGAGAGCAAGTTGGTTCCAGAATAGTTGGTGAAGGCAATGCCGATCGTGTAGACAAGAGGGAAGATGATAAACACAACCATGCCAGCCACACCGGGGAAGATATAGCGGTGGGCATAGGTCTTCTTGTTCATGAAGACATACAAACCGACGGAAACCACCACCAGAGACAGCAGCGCGAATACCCACTCGCCACTGGCGTACATCAATACGGCTGCGTAGCCGTTGAGGATGGCAACCAGAGCAGCGATGGTCCACTTAAGCCAAGTGTGCTTATCCTTCGGACCGGCATAGGACTCAACAGAAGGTACTACTTCCATGCCAATTAACCTTTATAACGCCAAGAGATATTTGAGAGAGTGGGAGGCCATTGCGGCCTCCCGGGTCGTGCGTGCTTACTGAACGATACGCTTGGCAGCGGTATCCAGTGCCTCGTCAACACCCTGACGACCGGAGGTCACGTTCTTGAGGGCGGTTTCCAGGGAAGACCAGAAACGGCTCATCTCGGGAACAGATGGCATCGGCTCGCCGGCCTGGGCGTTTTGCATGGTGGCCTTGATGTTCGCATCGGATTCCAGGGTTTTCTGGAAGGATTTCAGCGCCACGGCGCCCAGCGGCTTGTCGGCGTTAACCGGTGCCAGACCGGCATCGGTCAGCAGGTAGTTTTCCAGGAACTCGATGGCCAGATCCTTGTTCGGGCTGGCGGCGTTGATGGTGGCACCCAGTACGCCAACGAAGGCTTTAGCTGGCTTGCCGTTCAGGGTCGGCAGCGGCGCGACGCCGTAATTGATGCCGCTCTTGTCCAGGTTGCTCCAGGCCCAGGGACCGTTGATCATCATGGCCACTTCGCCCTTGTTGAACTTGGCGTCCATCACACCGTAGTCGATGCCTTTTTCCAGATGACCAGACTTGATCATCTCGGAGATGTAGCCCACGCCCAGCTTGGCGCCCGCGTTGTTCACGCCGGTATCTTTCACGTCATAACCGGTAGCGGTTTTCTTGAAGGCGTAACCACCGTTGGCGGCCAGCAGCGGGTAGCTGAAATAGGGGGTGTCATAGGCCCACATGATGGCGCGCTTGCCGCTCTTCTTCAGGGTCTCGTCAATCTTGGCGATCTCTTCGAAGGTTTTCGGCGGCTCAGGCAGCAGATCCTTGTTATAGATCAGGCTGACCGCTTCCATGGCAACCGGATAGCCATAGGTTTTGCCATCCACCGTCATGGCATCCCATGCCAGCTGTTCAAATTTGCCTTTGGTCTCAGCGCTCGGCGTCACCGGAACCAGTAAACCGGCTTTGACCCACTCACCGTAACGGTCGTGAGCCCAGAAGAAGATGTCCGGGCCGTTGCCGGTGGCAGCAGCTTGCTGGAATTTCACTTCCACCTGATCAGGGTGAGCAACCCTCACCTTGATGCCGGTTTCGGCTTCAAATCTCTTGCCAACTTCGGCCAGACCATTGTATCCCTTGTCACCGTTAATCCAGATGGTCAGTTGACCTTCGTCAATGGCGGCGGTGGCAGAGCAGGCTACGCCCAGAGTAGCCAGACCGATCAGGGATGACAGCAATTTCTTTTTCATGAGCCTTTCCTTGTATTAGTTCCGCGCTGTAAGAGCATTGTGTGCGGGATGAATATTATCCCAAGCCGTCACCCCCTCACATGACGCAACTCGCATTTTTGAAATGCAATTACGTGTTTTCCTCCAACAAGTTCTGAAAACATTTTCTTATTTCAGGGGATTATCGCCATTTATTGGCATATCCCTCGCCAAAAATGGAAATTAAATTACCAAATAGAAATAAAAAAACACAAATGAAAGGGTTTTCACCTCATTGAAAACCCTTTCATGGTGATTATTCTGTTTAATTTGTTAACAAAGCACCGAGTTGGTTTCGGCAAGCCTTACCCCTTTAAATAAAAAGACACCGCAGCAAAGTGCGGTAATGCCAGTCAGTTAAGCCTGACTGGCATTGTTTTTATTGGTTTTTTTAACTCCATACTTCTGTGGCCTTGGCTTCACGCAGCGGGGGTAACTTCGCTCCCTTCGGGCTGGCAATACAAACTGGCC
>NZ_JAACGC010000015.1:0-69647 GCF_029237385.1 Aeromonas sp. 1HA1 | reverse complement strand
GGATTGGCGAGGCCGATACCCTGGAAAAGCTCGAAGCCCTGCTGCCATGGAACGTCCCGCTGGAGCCGATTGCAAAAAAAGTGGCGCAATACGGTAAAGGCAAGTAGGTCGATTTAACGGCGCTTACCTAAAATAATATAATTCAGATTTGTAGCCATCTGCTTTCTTTTTGGACTTGCTTGCAGGATAACCTACAACAGAAACAATATTTAACTCTTCAGATGAAGCCAGTATTTGTGACATTTCTTGCGGCAAAGGGAAAAAATGATAGCAGAGTTTACATGAAAATTCAGATGATAAGCGGATGTATGCCATATCTACAGTGTCATCGGCTCTAGATATTTCTGGAGGAAGATCGATAAATGCTGTATATCCATCTATTTCGAGGAGGCCTTCAGAAGTAGGTACTAATAATGCTCCATTCTCCATATCATCAGTAACATGCGCCGCAGTAAAAAGAAAAGGCATGTTTTGAAAATCAACAAATACAGCTGTACCAATTTGAACTATACGCTTAGGTATTTCTGTCCTTATATATATAGGAACAATTGATTTATCTACATTCACTAAATTCTCCTATGAAAATCCCTCATATGAGGTGCCCAATTGAGCTGGTTGCCAACTGAAGCATGCTATCCAATCGGGTAGGGGGTAAAAAGGGCAATCGGCGCATAATCTGTCCAAGATCAATAAATTAGTCATTGATTGGTTGTTATTTGTTCGCTTGAGCTGAAAGGGCTGGGTGATATGCCTTTGCCAGCCGGTGTCGAGCTCGTCACTTTTGTCGTGTCGACCACAGTGCTGCGGGGCTGTCGTCATCGTCATCGGCCTGACATTCTACGACCGGCACTCTGATTACCCTTTTATTTTCAATGTCTTGCGAATTTTATTTCACTCATCTCCGTTTTTGGTCTGATAAATGCTCGGTGAGTAGGTCGGCTGTGTCGCCGGTGTGTGAGTGTGGGCCCCCCGGGGCTGGCACCTGGGCACGCCGTGCGATGCCAGTGCGGCAGTAACGAAACATTTAGGATCCCTCTCTATGAACAGCTTCGTGATTGCAGATCCCAGTCTCTGTATTGGGTGTCGTACCTGTGAGGTGGCCTGCGCCGTGTCACACCAGTCAAGCTCCGGCAGCGGGACCCTTGAGCGGGAGGGCGGCCTGCAGCTTGCCATCGAGGATGGACATCTGGTCTCCAAGGACAGCTATTTCCAGCCGCGCCTGAAGGTGATCGTCGGCAGCAAGGTGACCACGCCTGTGCTCTGCCGCCAGTGTGAAGACAAGCCGTGTGCCGTGGCCTGCCCCAACCATGCCATCGTGACCGAAGATGGTTGCGTCAAGGTGTTGCAGGCGCGCTGTATCGGCTGCAAATCCTGTGTGGTGGCCTGTCCTTACGGTGCCATGGCGGTAGTGGTGAAAGAGGTGGCGCCCGCTGCCGGTGCGCTGTTCAAGCGCCCGCAGACCAAGGCGCAAGCCTTGAAGTGCGATCTCTGCCGTCACCGCGAGGCGGGCCCGGCCTGTGTCGAGGTGTGCCCGACCCAGGCGCTGCGTCTGGTGACCCCGGCATCGCTCGGCGAGTTGAATCGCCAGAAGCAGTTGGCCAGTGCCGAAGCGATGGGGGCCTGCCAGCGCCAGCCGGTGTTGGCACAGGGATAACGCATCGGGATGGCGTGCGCAGCCCCTTGCTGGCCGCCGCTTGCGCCCCTGTGCTGTCTACCCCTGACCAGCCATTTTCGTTAAAGGCCTTTTACCGTTAACAAACAAGAGTGTGAGTCATGAAAAAAGTCATTACTGTCTGCCCCTATTGCGGCACCGGTTGCAAGATCAACCTGCTGGTTGAAAACGACAA
Organism: Aeromonas sp. 1HA1; assembly: GCF_029237385.1. Classification (NCBI taxonomy): domain Bacteria; kingdom Pseudomonadati; phylum Pseudomonadota; class Gammaproteobacteria; order Aeromonadales; family Aeromonadaceae; genus Aeromonas; species Aeromonas sp. 1HA1. The sequence continues at coordinate 67,800 of NZ_JAACGC010000015.1, read as the reverse complement.
GGTGGTGGGGGCCGAAGGCGCCAACGGCCGGACCAACGAGGGGCAGCTCTGCCTCAAGGGTTATTACGGTTGGGATTTCTTGAACGACACCAACCTGCTGACCCCCCGTCTCAAGAGCCCGATGATCCGCCGCGAGCGCGGTGGCAAGCTCGAAGCCGTCTCCTGGGATGAGGCGATCGACTTTGCCAGCAGCCGTCTGGCGGCCATCAAGGCGACCTACGGTGCCGACGCCATCATGACCACCGGCTCGGCCCGTGGCCCGGGTAACGAAGCCAACTATGTGATGCAAAAATTTGCCCGCGCTGTGCTGGGGACGAACAACGTCGACCACTGCGCGAGGGTGTGACACGCACCCTCAGTCTCCGGTCTGGAGACAACGGTAGGCAACGGCGCCATGAGCAACGCCATTCCCGAAATTCAAGAGACCAAGTGCCTGCTGGTGTTTGGTTACAATGCTGCTGATTCTCACCCCATCGTCGCCCGCCATATCCTCAAGGCGAAGGCGAACGGGGCCAAGGTGATAGTGTGTGATCCCCGCATGGTGGAGACCGCCCGCATCGCCGATCAGTGGCTGCCGCTCAAAAACGGTTCCAACATGGCGCTGGTCAATGCCTTCGCCAACGTGTTGATCAGTGAAGGGCTCTATAACAAAGCGTTCGTCGCCAGCTACACCGAAGGGTTCGACACCTTCAAGGCCACGGTCGCCAAGTACACCCCGGAATATGTGGAGGGGATCACTGGCCTCAAAGCCGCCGATATCCGTGCCGCCATTCGCACCTATGCCGCGTCGCCTGCCTCCATGATCCTGTGGGGCATGGGGGTGACCCAATACGGTCAGGCAGTGGATGTGGTCAAGGGGCTGGCAGGGCTTGCGCTGCTGACCGGCAACTTCGGTCGCCGTGGCACCGGTTGCGGTCCGGTGCGCGGGCAGAACAACGTGCAGGGCACCTGCGACATGGGGATGCTGCCGCATCAGTTCCCGGGTTATCAGTCGGTGAGCGATCCGGCCATCAGCGCCAAGTTTGCCAAGGCGTGGGGCGTGCCGTCTCTTTCCCAAAAGCCCGGCTACCGGTTGACGGAGCTGAGTCACAAGGTGGAGGAGGGCAAGTGCAAGGCCTTCTACATCTTTGGTGAAGATCCGGCGCAGACCGAGGCCGATCTGGCCCAGTTCCGCCGCACCTTGGGCGGCATGGATCTGGTGATCGTGCAGGATATCTTCATGACCCAGACCGCCGAGATGGCGGATGTCATTTTGCCCGCCACCAGTTGGGGCGAGCACGAGGGGGTTTACAGCTCGGCAGATCGCGGCTTCCAGCGCTTCTACAAGGCGGTGACACCCCCTGAGAACGTCAAGCCCGACTGGGCCATTTTCTCGTTGATGGCCACCGCCATGGGGTATCCCATGGCGTACCAGAACACGCAAGAGATCTGGGACGAGATGAGGGCGCTTTGCCCGCTCTATACCGGGGTCAGCTACGACAAGATAGCGGATCTCAAGAGCGTGCAGTGGCCTTGCCCGACCGAGGATCACCCGGGCACCAGCACCCTGTTTGAGGGGAATGTGTTCACCACCCCGAGCGGCAAGGGCCAGCTGATTGCCGCCGAGTGGCGTGCGCCGCTGGAGCAGCCTTGCGCCGAGTATCCGCTGGTGCTCTCCACCGTGCGGGAGGTCGGGCACTACTCCTGCCGCTCCATGACCGGCAACTGTTCGGCGCTGCAAACCCTGGCCGATGAGCCGGGCTATGTGCAGATCCACCCGAGCGATGCGCAAAAGCTCGGGGTGAAGGATCAGGCGCTGGTGTGGATCTCGTCGCGGCGCGGCAAGGTGATCACCCGGGCCAACTACAACGAGCGGGTCAACGCCGGTGTGGTCTACATGACCTACCAGTGGTGGATCGGGGCGTGCAACGAGCTGACCATAGAGCACCTTGATCCGGTCTCCTACACCCCCGAGTACAAGTACTGCGCGGTGAAGATTGAGCGCATTGAAGATCAGCCCGAGGCGGAGGTGTACGTCCAGACTGAATACAGTGCGCTCAAGGCGAAATTGCGCAGCGCTGCCAAAGGTTAGTCCGGCGACAAAAGGGTCATCCTGCATAAATAAGGTGTTCCCGACTCATATGGTTGAGTCGGGCCCCCTTTTATTGCCACCATTTGATGGGAATTGAATGATGCACAGCGAAATTAGCCGATTATTCGGACTTTTCTATATTGGCACCTATCTGGCGGCGATATTGATCGGCATGGGCTGCTATATGTGGCACGACGAGATGATATTTCTGCTCGGCTTCGGTTTCTTCGGCTGTTTTATGGCGGCAAGGCTCGCCATGGGCAGCGTATTGGCCGCCCTGAGTGTGCCGGTGGCCTGGCTCATCGCTTTTGTCTCCACCACCTTGATCAACTGCCTGCTATTAGGGGCGGTCACCCTGCTGGTTTACCTCACCCACCAGAGCGTCACCGCCGAGCTTGCCGACAACGCCAGCTGGCTGCTGATGGCCTTCCAGAGCCTGTCGGCCCTCTTTATCTTCGGCGGGTTGAAGTGCTGCCACAGTCGGCTTATCCGCTCGTGACTCGCCACCCACGAGGGCCGGGATCTGGCTGCAGGGGCCGCGATGGGTAGATCTGACAGTTGACGACAGCCGTTTTATCGGCCGCCATAATGCGGATCAAGGTTTGGTGCCATTACTGGCTAAATATGGCCATCAGATATATTAAATCGGATTGTAATGAAATTAGCGCTCATCTATGATAAGCCGCCGTTCCAATATATCCCCCGATAGCAATGTTATTTTTTGTTGTCGTTCGTTAATAACCGCTCTGGAATGGCAACATGCGACACGTTTCGTCACCGCTTTTCTTATTGGCAGCCCTCCTTATGGGCTGCGGCTATTTATGTTGGTGGCGTGATCTGGTCGTGATGCGATGGCATGGACAGCCTGACGGGTGACTACATCGATATAACGCGAGGCCGCAATGCTAAATGTGAGTGCCATTCCCCTGGACGAGATCTCTCCCATCTGGGACGACGGTTTCCTTCTGCTCTCCAAATCCCTCCTGTCGGCCGTGACGCTCGATGATTTTATCCACAAAATCAACAAGATAGATGCAAGCTTTGGCGGCGTGACCCGGGTCAACCTGATCCTCAACATGGGTGCGGGTGAGGAGGCCATCTTCTACTTCATGGGACATACCGGCCCAAAGCACCTTGTCTGCCCCAAGGCAGAACTGCACTTTCCCCCTTGCCCCACCCGAGAAGCCCAGGAGCAGGCCATCATTCTTGCGGCCGCCCACTTTGAGAATCGCAGCCCCTCCCTCGAGGCAGAAGGCATTTATGCCGGGCTGCGCTCCTACTGCCAGCTCCCCATCACCACCGCCCGCAGCCATCTTGGTGGCGTCGAGTTTATCAACACCCGGCTCGACAATTTCACCATGGAGACGCTGGCCAAGCTGACCCAGCTGGCGGCCATCGTCGCCATTGCGCTCGAAAACGTGCTCGACAAGGAGCGCACCCTGGAGCAGGCCAACTCCCTGCGCCTTGAGCGCGACAGCTGCAAGATCCTGGTGGATGTCACCAATGCGGTGATTAAATTAGTGCGCATCGCCGAGTTGCCCAAGAGCCTGTTTGCCATCTTGCAGCACCACTTCGCCATCAGCAGCCTGTGTCTGGCGGAGTACAACGCTACCTACGACAGTTTCAAGAGCTATCTGGTCAATCAGCAGGCGAGCGATCAGCCCGGTATCATCAACCACTCCTGTTTCGAGAAGCGCTGTTTGCAGGGGGCGCTTGGCCACAGCGAACCCTTCTTCATCTATCGGGATCAGGGCCACGGCTGTGATGCGAGTTGCCGCTTCACCTCCCAGATACTGCCAACCGATGCGGACAGCTCCTGCATTCTGCCGCTGCGCTATCGGGGTAATCTGCTGGGGGTCTTGATCCTCTCTCACCCGAATGCGGACTTTTTTGCCGACATCGATATCTCCCTGCTGGAGCAGGTGGCGGCCCGCACGGCGATTGCCATGAACAACGTGCAGGCGCAGCAGGAGATCTCCAACACCACGGGGGCCCGCGAGAAGACGATCCGGGTGGCGGAGCTTGAGCCCAACGCCGATTTCTCCAGCATCATCTATCAAAGCGCAGCCATGGCGAGCGTGTTGGAGAAGGTGAAACTGGTGGCTCAGAGCGACTGCTCCGTGCTGATCCTGGGGGAAACAGGCACCGGCAAGGAGCTGATTGCCCAGGCCATTCATCGGCTGAGTGCTCGCCACGAGCAGGAGATGGTGAAGGTGAACTGCGCCGCCATTCCCACCGGGCTTATCGAGAGCGATCTGTTCGGCCATGAGAAGGGGGCCTTCACCGGCGCCTTGGCCCAGCGCATCGGTCGTTTCGAGCGGGCCCACAAGGGCACCCTGTTTCTCGACGAGGTGGGGGACATGCCGCTGGACTTGCAGCCCAAGCTCTTGCGGGTGTTGCAGGAGCACGAGCTGGAGCGGGTCGGCAACAGCAACCCCATCGCCATCGATGTGCGGCTGGTGGCCGCCACCAATTGCGATCTGCTCTCCATGGTCAAGAACAAGCGCTTTAGAAGCGATCTCTACTACCGGCTCAACGTCTTTCCCATCGAGCTGCCGCCCCTGCGCGAGCGGCGCGAAGACATACCGCTGCTGGTCAATTTCTTTATCAAGAAGATCGCCAAGCGGATGCGCCGCAACATCACCTCGATCCCCGCAGACGCCATGAAAATGCTGGTGTCGCTCCCCTGGTACGGCAACATTCGCGAGCTGGAAAACATCATAGAGCGCGCTGTGGTGATGACCCGGGGCCATGTGCTCAATCTCTCCCCCGACGAGCTGATGCCGCTCAAGGGCTATCACAAGATAGAGACCCTGGTCTATGACGAACCCGCCTCGCCGCTGTTTGCCGACGAGGCACCGACCGATGAGCGCGAGGCGATCATCGCCGCCCTGCGCGATTGCAACGGCATCGTCGCAGGTGACAGGGGGGCCGCTGCACGCCTTGGCATGAAACGCACCACCCTGCTGTCGAAGATGAAGCGGCTTGGTATCTCGGCCAGAGATCCCGAGATCATTGATGGGGTCATGTCATGAGGGCAGAAACAGAGACACGCCTGCCGGAGGAACACGCAGAGCAAAGCGAATTGTCCCGCTGCGCCATCCATCGCGAGGTGGTGCACTACCGTGCCGATACACTGACCTGCGACAGCGAGATGGAACTGCCCTCCGAGACGCCAGTGGCGCTGGTCTATAACGGCATAGCCCACAGCGTCATGATGTGTTCGGCCTCTGATCTGGAGGATTTCGCCATCGGCTTCTCGCTCTCTGAGGGGATCATCGACAGCCTCCACGACATGCACGACATCGAGCAGTTTGACGGCTGTCAGGGGATTGAGCTGCACATTACGTTGGCCAACCGCTATGTGCATCGCCTCAAAGAGAAGCGGCGCACCATGGCGGGGCGCACAGGCTGCGGCATCTGCGGCAGCGAGAGTCTGGCGCAGGTGATCCGCACCCAGCCAAGGCTGCCCGACAGCCAGCGTCTGGCGGTGGGTCATATCGACAAGGTGCTGACCGCGCTGCGCCCGCTCCAGTTGCTAGGCCTGCGCACCGGCGCCACCCATGCCGCGGTGCATCTGGACGGGGAGGGCAATATTCTCGCCATCCGTGAGGATGTGGGGCGCCATATCGCGCTGGACAAGCTGGTGGGGCATTTGTGCCGCACCGGTCGACGGGATGGCGCCATTCTGGTAACCAGCCGCGCCAGCTTCGAGATGGTGCAAAAGTGCGCCAGCGCCGGGGTGGAGATTTTGCTCGCCATCTCGGCCGCCACTGAGCTGGCGGTCGAGCGGGCCGAGCAGACCGGGCTCACCCTGGTGGGGTTTTGCCGTCCGGGCCGCGCCGAGATCTACTGCGGCCGTCAGCGTATCGGGCTGGGGTAGTGTGGTCATGGCCGCTGTCTCATGCGGTGGGCGACGTCATCGGGCCGGCAGGCACAAGGCCATTGGCGGACGGGGGGCGGCTCGGGTATAGTCCTGCGCCAACAAGATTGGTTCGGCTGGGCGAAGAGCAACCCGCACCCGCAAGGGCCACCTGCGGTTACCGCCCGCCGACACAGCGTCAAAGGATACTTAGCCCATGAAATTCAGCCCCTTGCTGGATGAGATGATGAAGGCCCTGCAAGTGTTGCCGGGGGTCGGTCCCAAGTCGGCCCAGCGCATGGCGTTTACCCTGCTCGAGCGCGAACGCAGTGGTGGTTTTCGCCTGGCCCAGCTGCTCAACCGGGCGCTGACCGAGATAGGCCACTGCAGCCATTGCCGCACCTTCACCGAAAACACGCTTTGCGAGATCTGCACCAATCCCAAGCGGGAAGAGAGCGGCCTGCTGTGCGTGGTGGAGAGCCCGGCGGACGTGGCCGCCATCGAGCACACAGGCCAGTTCTCCGGTCGTTACTTTGTGCTGATGGGACACCTGTCACCCCTCGATGGCATAGGCCCGGAAGAGCTGGGGCTGGAGATCCTGGAGCGGCGTCTGAAGGCGGAGTCCATCAGCGAGCTGATCCTGGCCACCAACCCCACCATTGAAGGGGATGCCACCGCCTGGTACATAGCCGATATGGCCCGCGCTGCCGGCGTCAAGGTGAGCCGGATTGCCCACGGCGTGCCGGTGGGCGGCGAGTTGGAGCTGGTGGATGGCACCACGCTTTCTCACTCCTTGATGGGGCGTCAGCCCCTTAACTAAGTTCGCGTCAGTCACTTGTTTTTCAAACCCGCCCCGGCGGGTTTTTTGTTTGGCCGATGGGCTGCGTCTGTCAGTGCGCTGGCGCAAAAATCGCCATTCGCACCGTCAGCAGACTTGTCCCCCTTGAAATGGGGATCCCAGGCCCCATCTTGTATCAGGAATGTGTTCAACCCGAATCGCCTGAGGATAGTGTCGATGACCCAAAGCGTTCATGCCGAAACCCACGGGTTTCAGACTGAAGTCAAACAACTGCTGAGCCTGATGGCCCACAGCCTCTACTCCAACAAAGAAGTGTTCCTGCGCGAGCTGATTTCCAACGCCTCCGATGCGGCGGACAAGCTGCGCTTCAAGGCGCTTTCCGATGCCTCTTTGTTTGAAAACGACGGCCAGTTGCGCGTTCGCCTGGTGGTTGATAAAGAGAATCGGACCCTGACCATCTCCGATAACGGCATAGGTATGAGCCGGGATCAGGTGATTGAGCATCTGGGTACCATCGCCAAGTCTGGCACCGCTGACTTTTTCAAAAACTTGTCCGGTGATCAGGGCAAGGATTCCCAGTTGATTGGTCAGTTCGGGGTCGGTTTCTACTCCGCCTTCATCGTGGCCGACAAGGTAACCGTGGTGTCCCGCGCCGCCGGTACCGAGCCTGAGCAAGGCGTGCAGTGGGAATCGGAAGGGGAAGGCTCCTTCACCGTGGCCGATGTGACCAAAGCCGGTCGTGGTACCGACGTCATCTTGCACCTGCGAGCAGAAGAGAGTGAGTTCCTCGACGACTGGCGTCTGCGCGCCGTGGTCGCCAAGTATTCCGACCACATCAGCGTGCCGGTTGAGATGTACAAAGAGGGCACCCCGGACCGTGAAGAGGATGGCGAAACCATCGTCGGTACGCCGGGCGAGTGGGAGCAGGTCAACCGTGCCACTGCCCTGTGGACGCGCAGCCCGAAAGAGATCAAGGACGAGGAGTATCAGGAGTTCTACAAGCACGTCGCCCACGATTTTGAAGATCCGCTGCTCTGGGGTCACAACCGGGTGGAAGGGGCGCAGGAGTACACCAGCCTGCTCTACGTGCCGGCCCGTGCCCCCTTCGATCTCTACAACCGGGATCAGAAACACGGCCTGAAGCTCTACGTGCAGCGCGTCTTCATCATGGACGACGCCGAGCAGTTTATGCCGGCCTACCTGCGCTTCGTCAAAGGGGTGCTGGACTCCAACGATCTGCCGCTCAACGTCAGCCGTGAAATCCTGCAAGACAACAAGGTGACCGTCTCCCTGCGCAAGGCCTGCTCCAAGCGGGTGCTGACCATGCTGGCCAAGCTGGCCAAGGATGACAGCGAGAAGTACGCCAAGTTCTGGAGCGAGTTCGGCAACGTGCTCAAAGAGGGCCCGGCCGAGGATCACGCCAACCGCGAAGAGATCGCCAAACTGCTGCGCTTTGCCAGCACGGCGGGCGAGGGCGAAGCCCAGACCGTCTCTCTCGAGGATTACGTGGGCCGCATGAAGGAAGGCCAGCAGAAGATTTACTACATCACTGCTGACTCCTACGCTGCCGCCAAGAACAGCCCGCACCTCGAGATCTTCCGCAAGAAGGGCGTCGAAGTGCTGCTGATGTGGGAGCGCGTCGACGAGTGGCTGATGAGCCACCTGACCGAGTTCGATGGCAAGCAGCTGGTCTCGGTGACCCGTGGCGAGCTGGATCTCGGCGAGCTGGAGGACGAGGCATCCAAGCAGGCGCAAGAAGAGGCCGAGAAGGTCAACGCCGGTCTGGTGGCGCGCGTCAAGCAGAGCCTGGCCGATGCGGTGAAAGAGGTGCGTGTCACCCACCGTCTGACCGATTCACCCTCCTGCATCGTCACCGACGACCACGGCATGAGCACCCAGATGATCAAGCTGATGCGCGCCGCCGGCCAGCCGGTACCTGAGCAGAAGTACATTCTGGAGCTCAACCCCGACCATGCGCTGGTGAAGAAGCTCGACACCATCGAAGACGAGGCGCTGTTCGGCGAGTGGGTTACCCTGCTGCACGAACAGGCCCAGCTGGCCGAGCAGGGCGGTCTGAATGATCCGGCGAGCTTCGTCTCCCGTATCAACCGTCTGTTACTCCTGGCATGATGTTTCGGCCCACTGCATGCAGTGGGCCTTTTTTATATGGCGCTTGCCTGACAAGGGGCAAGCGCCTCTCCTTGTTATGGAGGGCGCTGCATTTTCACTCATTTTTTCAGGGTAGCGTTGCGGCTCGAGTCGCCTCGCCACTTTGGTAACATGGTGAAAAATAAGCCACTCACACGGGGCAAGCTTGTGAAAATGAGCGAAACCGTGTAGTTTTTTGCCTTCTCAAGAATTGAATAACCAAGCAATAGGAGCGTGTATGCGCATTGTTCTGTTGGGGGCTCCGGGTGCCGGCAAAGGTACTCAGGCTCAGTTCATCATGGAAAAACACGGTATTCCGCAGATCTCCACCGGCGACATGCTGCGTGCGGCGATCAAGGCGGGCACCGAGCTGGGCCTCAAGGCCAAAGCCGTGATGGACGCAGGTCAGCTCGTCTCTGACGACATCATCATCGGCCTGGTCAAAGAGCGTATCGCCCAACCGGATTGCGCCAACGGCTTCCTGCTGGATGGTTTCCCACGCACCATTCCCCAGGCGCAAGCCATGAAGGATGCCGGTGTCGTGGTCGACTTCGTGCTGGAGTTCGACGTGCCGGACGAAGAGATCGTCAAGCGCATGAGCGGTCGTCGCGTCCACTCCGGCTCGGGCCGTACCTACCACGTGGTGTTCAACCCGCCGAAAGTGGAAGGCAAGGATGACGTGACCGGTGAGGATCTGGTGATCCGTGCCGACGACGAAGAGACCACAGTGCGCAAGCGTCTGGATGTCTACCATCAGCAGACCGCGCCGCTCATCGGTTTCTACGGTAAAGAGGCGGACGCGGGCAACACCCGTTACGTCAAGATCGACGGCACTCAGCCGGTGGATCTGGTCAGCAAGCAGCTGGCGACCATACTGGGCTAAGCCCGCCATGGCTCGTGCCGATGGCAATGGGCAATGTGCTTGAGACAAGGGCCCGGCATGGGCCCTTTCTTGCATTCAGACAGGAAGACAGGACGCTAACGTGACCACGAAAACCGGGATCTTGCTGGTCAATCTGGGGACCCCAGCCGCGCCAACCACGGCCGCCGTCAAGGCCTTTCTCAGCCAGTTTCTGCACGACCCGCGGGTGGTCGACCTGCCTCGCTACCTCTGGTGCCCGCTGCTCCACTTTATCATTCTGCCGACGCGCTCCCCCAGGGTGGCCAAGCTTTATCAGCAGGTGTGGACAGAGCAGGGCTCGCCGTTGATGGTGATAAGCAAACAGCAGCGCGCGGCGCTGGAGCAGGAGCTCAAGCGAGAAGGGGTCGAGGTGCCGGTGGAGCTGGCCATGACCTATGGCTCGCCCTCCATCAACGATGGCTGGCAGGCGCTCAAGGCCAAGGGAGTCAACCGGGTTATTCTGCTGCCGCTCTATCCGCAATATTCGGTCAGCACCACGGCCCCGGTGTTCGATGCCTGGGCCAACGCGATGAAGAAAGAGCGCAACCTGCCGGTGGTACGACTCATTCGTGATTACCATGCCCACCCCGAATACATTCAGGCGCTGGCCATGAGCGTGCGCCGCCATTGGGAGCTGCACGGGCAGGGCGATCACCTGCTGATGTCGTTCCACGGTATTCCGGAGCGTTACGAGAACGAAGGCGACCCCTATGGTCACCAGTGTCGCCACACTGCTTCTCTGCTGGCTGAGGCGCTCGGGCTCGAGGCTGGCCAGTGGACCGCCACTTTCCAGTCCCGCTTTGGCAAGGAGGAGTGGCTCAAGCCCTACACGGACCTGACCATCGCTGGCTTGCCAGCGACTGGTATCAAGCGGCTCGATGTGGTTTGCCCGGCCTTTTCCGCCGACTGCCTTGAAACCCTGGAAGAGATCGAGGTGCAGAACCGGGAGATCTTCATGGCCGCCGGTGGCGAGCAGTTTGAATATATCCCTGCGCTCAACAGCGATCAGGCCCACATTCGCATGATGGTGTCCCTCATCTGCCGCGAGCTGGCATGATGAGCATCTTGCCCGCAGCGCGAGCCGGCCTGGTTTTTTCCGCGTTCAAGATCCAAGGATAAGGAGTGCCATGATGATGCATATCACGCTGATTTACGCGGGCTTGCTGGGGCTGTTGTTCCTGCTGCTCTCCTTCTGGGTGGTCAAGCGCCGTGCCCAGTTCAAGGTGATGATAGGGGAAGGGGAGGCGCCCGAGATGCGCTCTGCGATCCGCGCCCACGGCAATTTCGCCGAGTACGTGCCGCTGACTCTGCTGCTGATGGCCCTGTGTGAACTGGCGGGGGTCGGTGCGCTCTGGTTGCATCTTGGCGGTCTCTGCCTGCTGGTAGGGCGCATACTGCACGCCATCGGTATCCAGATCCCGAGGGCCCCCAACATGCCACGGCTGTTTGGTACCCTGCTGTTCTGGCTGGCGCTGGGACTCTTCTCCGTGCTGGCTCTGGTGCAGGGGCTCTCGTTCGGCTGATCTCCTGGTCTTTGCTGACTGAAAAACCACTTCACGGTGAAGTGGTTTTTTGATGGGAATGGGATAAACGTTTTCCTCTGCAGCCCTTGTCTATACTGACGCCCTATTTTAATCAGGCGACTTTTCGGCGCGGCGGATTGTGTTAAAATCCCGCCCCTCTTTCCCCCAGAGCACAGAACATTGCCATGAAATTTCCCGGTCAGCGCAAGTCCAAACACTACTTCCCGGTCGACAGGCGTGATCCCCTGATCCCGCAAAATCCCCTGCTTACCGAACTTGGCAAAGCCTATGTGGTGGGAATCGATCAGACCCTGGTGGACATCGAAGCCCATGTGGATGAGGACTTCCTGAACCGTTATGGTCTGAGCAAGGGCCACTCTGTGGTGATCAGTGACGATGTGGCCGAACGGGTCTACGAAGAGCTCAAGACCAACAACATGGTGGTGAGCGAGTTTGCCGGTGGCACCATAGGCAACACCATGCACAACTACTCTGTGCTGGCGGATTCCCACTCCATCCTGCTTGGCGTCATGAGCCAGGATATCCGCATCGGCAGCTACGCATACCGCTATCTGTGCAACACCTCTTCCCGCGTCAACCTCGATTACCTGCAGCCGGTGGATGGCCCGGTCGGTCGCTGCTTCACCTTCATCACCGAGTGCGGTGAGCGCAGCTTTGGCATCAACGCTGGTAAGATGGATCACCTCGATGTGGCGCACATTCCCGAAGCCGTCATCAAGGAGTCCTCCGCCCTGGTGATCACCGCCTATCTGGTGCGCGGTGAAAATGGCACTCCCATGAAGGAGGCCGCCATGGCTGCCGTGCGCTACGCCCGCGAGGCTGGCGTGCCCGTGGTGCTGACGCTGGGCACCCGCTTCGTCATTGCCGAGAATCCCCAGTGGTGGCGCGATTTCATCGCCGAGAACGTGACTGTGCTGGCGATGAATGAAGATGAGGCCGAGGCCCTGACCGGCATCGCCGATCCCCTCGGCGCCGCTGACAAGGCGCTGGACTGGGCCGACATGGTGCTCTGCACTGCCGGTCCCATCGGCCTCTACATGGCGAGCTACACGGAGGAAGACTACAAGCGCGAGACCACTCATACCCTGCTGCCCGGTGTCATCCCCGAGTTCAACATGTATGAATTCAGTCGTCCCATGGCCCGTGCCAAGTGCCGCAAGCCTGCCCGCATCTACTCCCACATCTCCCCTTACATGGGGGGCCCGGAGAAGATCAAGAACACCAACGGGGCAGGGGATGGCGCGCTTTCTGCCGTGCTGCACGACATGGTGGCCAACGCCTATCACCGCATGAATGTGCCGAACTCCGCCAAGCACATGTCCGAGTTTCTGACCTACTCCTCCCTGGCCCAGGTGTGCAAGTACGCCAACCGGGTCAGCTATGAGGTGCTGGCCCAGAGCAGCCCGCGCCTCTCTCGTGGTCTGCCCGAGAAGGAAGACAGCCTGGAAGAGGTTTACTGGGAGCGTTGATCCCGGCCATGGCAAACGCCTCCTTCGGGAGGCGTTTTATCAGGTAAAACACGGCATCGGGCAGTTTTTTGTGCGAATAATCCCAAGATGCTTGAGTCCATGTCACTTTTGCGACACCATTTGGCCACCGCATTGCCACTCGGCACTGCCGTGGCCGCAGCACCCGATAAAGAGAGAGCCCCATGAGTAAGTTAACTGACAATCTTGACGCCAATTTCCAACTGTTCATCGAAGAAGTCCGCGAGTCGGGTCAGGTGTGGGGCTTGCGTTACGGTGAAGACTGGGTCGTCTGCCGCTCTGCCGAATTTGAAGATGCCGATGTGATGCCGCTCTGGTCGGCCGAGGTCGATGCCCGCCTGCATTGTGTGGACGAGTGGGCCGACTACGAGCCGGAAGTGATCGAACTGGAAGAGTTCCTCGACATCTGGATCAACGATCTGGACGAGGACGATGTGCTGATCGGCCCGAACTGGAATGCCGATCTGGAAGGCCAGGAGCTCGAACCCATAGAATTGGCCAAGGCACTGGTCGAACTGGACGCCTGAACCGTTCTGCATTGATGGCCACGGCCATCGGATGCCTGAAGAACCGATATCCGCGAGGATGTCGGTTTTTTTATGGCCCGCGTACAGAATGCTGAATGAAAAGGCGATTTGGCTTTGCACCTGTAGGGGGTATGGTCCATCATCAACCTTTTGCCGAGCGGGAGGAGCCATGTTTGTATTCGACGTAACCGGCATCGCAGGGGAGCGCGCCGAGATCCGGGTTCAGGCGCTGGACTGGGGGCAGAGCGGCCCCGTCACCTTCAGCTGTGATGACGATCAACTGGCCGTGCTGCTGTTAACCGGGTGCCGCTGCGATGCAGTGGGTTTCTTCAATCTGCTGGCGGGCTGCAAGCCGCTTTATCTCGAACAGTGGCTCTCCTATTTGCAAGAGACTGGCCGCATCGCCAAACAGGGCAGCCAGCTGGAGAGCCCTGCCCAGAGCGATTACCTCGCCAGAGCCGGCTTCGAGCACGAAGAGCTCAATGGCCTGCTGGGCCAGATCTATCAGGTGGCGGGGTTCAACCGCCTGCAGATCAACCGTTACCTCAAGAATCGCCACAATCCCACCACCCTGGCGACCCGTTACGATCAGAAGGAGCTGGAACGTTATCGCCAGCTCAATGACATCATTCTGACTCTGCTGAAGTTGAAGCGTCCTCAGTAAACAGGCCAAGCTGGCTGATATCCGGCCGCAATGGCTGGGGCTTGGCGATGAGATAACCTTGCAACCCGTCCACATACATGCTCTGTAGCAGTTGTTTCTGGCCAAGCTGCTCCACCCCTTCCGCTATCACCTGGCAGCCCATACGGTGTGATACGTCAACGATCATCCGCACGAACTGCTGATTGGTCAGGTCCTGCTCCAGCCCTGTGAGCAGGGCTGGATCCAGCTTGATGTAGTCGGGTTTAAGCTCGCGAAACAGAGTAAACGACCCAATCCCCTTGCCGAAGTTGCAGATGGCGGAACGACTGCCGTTGCGTCTGAGCAGCTCGAACACCCGCTTGGCCCCCGTCATGTTGCGCTCCAGATGCTCCTCATCCAGCTCGAATACCAGATTGGCGCTGGTGTTGGGATCCTTGAGCAATTGCCGGTCGAGCCAGATCAGGAAGGCGCTGTTTTGCAACAGGTTGCTGGAGAGGCTGATGCCCCAGCGGCTCTGGTTGGCACCGAATGCCCGGTACTGGCGCATGACGTGGATGATCAGCATCTGCTCCAGTCGCATCACCATGTCCAGCCGTTGAGCCATGGCAAACAGGGTGTCGGTCGGCAACACAGTGCCGTCGGCGCCGCTGAAGCGGGCATAGATCTCGTTGTAGGCCAGCATGCTGGGGTGCATGGGCTGGATGGGCTGATAGGTAAAACTGATGTGCTCCTGCTCCAGCAGATCATTGAGCACCAGCTTCCAGTGGTGCTGGCCCTGCAGTTCCACCACGTCATCGTCCTGTTGAATGGCCCAGCCGTTGACCGTTTCTGTTTGGGCGTGGGCCAGAGCCAGATCCGCCCGTGCCAGAATCGCCTCTATCTTCTGCCCGCTGCTCAGGCGTGTTAGCCCCGAGTAGGCGGCGCTCTCCAGTTCATGCTGCTGCTGATAGTGGTCGAAGGCGATTTTCAGATCCCGGCCGAGCAGGGGCGGCGGTATGTTGGCCACCGGCTGCACCAGCACGGCGAAGTCGGCTCCAGAGATGCGATAGACCTGATGACCCGGGAATCGGCCGACCACCCGGGTGATGAGATTGGCAATATCCTTGATATAGGCATCCCCCGACTGAAAGCCGCGCTGGGCATTGAGCTTGCCAAGTTCGGTGGCGCGGATCAGCACCAGGGTGGCGGTCTGGGTATCCTGATCCCGCTGCAGCAACGCCGTCATATCGCGCCGGAACGCGTGGCGGTTTTGCAATTGGGTCAGCTCATCCTGGGTCGCCTGATGGTGTAGCTCGCTGATCTGACGGTGGGCGTCGAGCTCGGCTTCACTGAACCGGGTCAGCAGTTGTTGCAAGGCCTCCCGGGCCGCCGGGCTCTCCAGACAGGCGGGATCGCGCAGTCGCAGTGCCGTGAGCCAGACTTGTTCCTGCTGATCACGCTCGGCGTTGCGGGCGCGATAGGCCAGCATGAATAGCAGGCCAAAGCCGAGCAGGGTCGTGCCGACGATGAGGATCAGGGTGAAGGGGGTTGCCTGTACGGCGAGCCAGATACCTTGTAACAACAGCAGAGCAACACAGGTGATGGCCGCGATCAGTAACAGGTTACTCCCGAGCTTGTTCAACATCTTGTCATCCTTGATGATTCGTGTGATGTTGAAATTCTAACCAAGCTCAGGGTGTAAAGCATGGGATCCCGCTCACCTCCTGGAAAAGGGCCAATTGAAATCGGTTAATTGTGAGTGAAACCACTTTCACAGGTGCCGAAACAGGCGAAGATGGGTTGAAAATAGATCAAACAAGGCAGAGGTAAATCATGTTGTTAGAGCCCGAAAATAGTGCCAAAGCACGACAATTATTGAACCAGAGTATGGCACTGGTGCTGGCGGGTGGACGTGGCAGTCGCCTGAAGCAGTTGACCGACAACCGCGCCAAGCCTGCCGTCCATTTCGGTGGCAAATTCCGGATCATTGATTTTGTGCTCTCCAACTGTATCAACTCGGGGATCCGCCGCGTTGGTGTGGTCACCCAATACAAGTCTCACAGCCTGCTGCGCCACCTGCAATCGGGCTGGTCCTTCCTGCGTTACCAGATGAACGAATTCATCGACCTGCTGCCTGCCCAGCAACGGGTAGATGAGGTGCACTGGTATCGCGGCACCGCCGATGCCATCTATCAGAACGTCGACATCATCCGTGACTACGGCCCCAAATACCTGGTGGTGCTGGCGGGGGATCACATCTACAAGATGGATTACGCCGCCATGCTGCTTGATCACGTGCGTCTCGGTGCCAAGGTGACAGTGGCTTGTATCGAGGTGCCACGGGCGGAGGCGTCTGCCTTCGGGGTCATGGATATTGACGAGCAGCGCAAAATCCGTGCCTTCGTCGAAAAACCGGCCAATCCACCGGCCATGCCGGGTTGCGAGGATCGCTCGCTGGCCTCTATGGGGATCTATATCTTCGAGGCGGAATACCTCTACCAACTGCTGGAGGAGGACATTCTCAATCAGGACTCCAAACACGACTTCGGGATGGATGTGATCCCCCGTATCGTGGAGGAGGGGATGGCGTTTGCTCACCCCTTCAACATGTCCTGTGTCGGGGCGCGTGAGGGTCAAAAACCCTACTGGCGTGACGTGGGTACTCTGGACTCGTTCTGGGAAGCGAACATGGATCTCGCCTCCGTTCTGCCCGAGCTCGATATCTACGATCAGAACTGGCCCATCTGGACCAGCCAGACCCTGACGCCACCGGCCAAGTTTGTGCAGGATCGTAATGGTCAGCACGGCATGACCATCAACTCCATGTTCTCGGGCGGCACCATCGTTAGCGGGTCGTTCGTGCTCAATTCGGTGCTCTTTACCAATGTGCGGGTGCACTCCTTCTGCACCCTGGATCAGGCCATCATCTTCCCCGGGGTCGAGATCGGCGCCGGTTGCCGTCTGCGCCGGGTGGTGGTGGATAAAGGGTGTGTCCTGCCCGATGGGCTGGTGGTGGGCGAGAATGCCGATGAAGATAGCCGCCGCTTCTACCGCTCCGAGCAGGGGATCGTGCTGGTGACCAAGGAGATGCTGGACAAGCTGGTTTAGCCGGGTTGTGAAAAAAGTACCTTGAAACTGTGTCAGACGCTGTCATGCAAAGGGAGCCATATTGGCTCCCTTTTTCATGCTGGTGAATGGCGATGATTACTCGCTTACCACCGCTTTGGCGGCCATCACCATGGCGGTGCCATGCTGGCCACCGGCGGCGGTCACTTGCGGAACACCATCTTCGTCGGTGTCACTGCCGGCACCTTCGATGATGTTCTCGCCGGAGTCACCGATCCACTCGGCCATCTGCATGCCGCCGTTGACGGTGCCACGGAACCAGCTGACGTACTGACCGGTCAGCTTGGCCAGCTCCAGCTCGGGCGCCTTCTCGGCCCCTTCGTTACGCAGGTTCAGCATGGCAGAGCGCAGGGCGCCGGAGATGGCAGCCTGGGTCCAGGGGGTGTATTCACCCTGTTTGCCCGCCAGCCAGGTGCCGGCCTTCTGATTGAAGTAGGCCTTGTCGGTCGCGATGAACAGCTCGCGGGCGGCCGTGCGGTACTTGGCATCGGAGGTGGCGAGGAAGGCGGCGGTCAGACCACGGATGGCCGCGAACTGCGCATCGATGGAGTGGCCAGCGTCGAGCTTGCCGCCCAGGGTGATGCCGTCATGCACCAGACCGTTTTTGCCCTTGAGATTGGCAAGGATGAAATCGGCCTGCTTGCGGATCAAATCGAGTGCCTGCTGACCCTGCTTGGTCTTGAGGTTCAGCTCGCCATTGTCACCGGCGGCGTAACCGACCGGCAGCGCATCCTGAGCGCGCTGGAAGATCTGCAGGGCGACCAGGGCGTAAGCGGCGTCAAAGGTGGTGACGTGCTTGCCCTGTTTGCCCGCCTGCCAGCTGTCGACCAGGGTGCCGGCCTTGGCATCAAAGTGCAGGGCCGCCAGGTTCTTGAAGGTGAGGTTGGAGAGATTGATCGCCAGCGAGAAGGCATCGCTGCCAGCGACTGCCTTGCCCAGATCATTGGCCTGGTTGGCAGCCGGGGCGGCGGCAAACGGCGCGCCATCAAACACGGCGTGGAAGGCCGGGTTCTGGTTGGTGTTGGCGCTGCGCTGATCGCTGAAGGCATAGAACTCGGAGAGCGGCCACAGCATCATCCAGGCATCGCGTAGCTGGGCGGAGTCATCCACCACTTCCAGCTTGCCGATGGCGCCCACGTCATGCTTGCTGGTTTCGGTCACTTTCACCTGATGGGGGAAGTAGACGACGCCCTTGGCCGGATCGTATTGCGGGGTGATCCTGGCGCCCAGTTGCTTGCCGTCGAAGCCGAGCTGGTTCTGCATGATGGTCAGCTTGTCGATGGATTGCTCGGTCAGCATCATGCCGTTGAAACCGTCAGCGGCGGAGACGCCCAGCTTGTGCTTGCCATCCTGATCCATGGTGGCGGAAGCCGCTTCCACCTCTTCATCGGTTTCCGCCACGTGCATACCGCCGAGGAAATCCTGAGACCACATCACCTCTTTGAGCAATATGCCGCCCACGGCTGCGGGCACCAGCAGGTTGTCACTGCCGCTCCAGCGCAGGGTGGTGTAGTCGCGGAAGTAGGCCGGTATCAGTGTCCTGACGCTCTTCTCGTTGCCCTTGGCGGTCTTGATGGTGATCTGATCGCCGTTGACCGGGGTGGTGTTCACCGCTTGCGCAAACTCCGGATTGGCGGAGGCATAGGGCAGGGAGAGGGGATACATGCCCTGTGGTACTTCATCGGCCGGGAAGCCAACGGCATCGGCCATGGCCAGTACCCGCTGCCCCAGAGAGGCCATGGTGCCGCCACGGGCCAGGTTTTGCGGCCCGTTCACCAGATGAGGGCCCATGCCGGATTGGTAGTTGAGGGCGTACATGGCCTCTTCGGAGTACTCGTAGGATTCGATGCCAGCGGCGAAGTCGAACGGAGTTGGCTCATTGGCGCGGTTGGCGTCCAGCACATCCAGATCCAGACCGAGGGCCTCGGCCAGCGGCTCGCCGGAGAGTTCGAATTCGGTGTAGGCCAGCATGTTGGCGGCGGTATTGAATGTTTTGTCTTCTACTTTGACGGCGGCGTGTGCGGCACCGCTCAGGAGGGCGCAGGCGATCGCCTGGACCAGTACGGTTTTTCTCATGTCCCTTCTCACCATATGTTTGATTTTATTATGACGCTTCTCATGAATCTAAATGAGAATGGTGCGCATTATGTACCAAGGTGGGGGGCTTGAGAAGAAAAAGCCGCGCCCGGGGGTTGAAGAGCAGAGGGGCGCGGCTTGGGGGTCACAGCAGTTTGAAGGGGATGACCAGTCGGCCGGGCTCCACCTTGAGTGCCCCGACTTTCTCCTTGATCCTGGCTTCGTTCTTGCGACTGTCATCCAGCCGGTAGACGGGCGTCTGGGAGAGGAACAGCGAGAGCGACTGGTTGAAGGTGGGCAGCAGTGGTGTGAGGGCGGCACCCACGTTGGCTGGCTCTGTCTGGATTGAGATGAGTTCGAGGTCACGCAGGTAGATGGCACCCTGCTCGGCCACATAGTCGGGGCGAGCGCTGAGGGAGATGCGGATCTTCACTTGCTGGCTGCCAAGGGGGCTGCTGACCTGCAGATCACCGGCAGCATCAAGTTCCACCCGATCGGCGCTGGCGCGGCCAATGCGGCTGTGCATCTCATCCAGGCGGATCTTGCTCGACATGATGCCGGGGATCCCCAGCAGTTTCTCGAAGGCGACCTTCTCTTTGAGGTATTGGTTGATTTCGCCTTCGCTGACGTTGTACTGGGTGAGCGAACAGGCTGCCAGCAGCAGGCTGAGAGGGAGCAGAAGCAGGTACTTTAACATCGACAGTTCCGTGAGTTGAGGGACGTGACCAAACAGAGGGCGCCATCTTAGGGGGAAATACCCCTGGCTGCCAGTCTGAGCACGCGGCTCCCGTGTTTGTTGCCGCCTCATATGGGGTATGGGATCTGTATTCATACGAGTAACCGCTTCGATGTCTGGCATGGCAGGCCGCCAGTGGCGCGGTTTGTCCAATATCCACAGATAAGTTCCAGTTTTATCGATATAAAAATCCCATTGACCGGGTGATTTCAAAGCGAGTATTTTACCGCCCCACAAATGCAAACTGATAATCATTATCATTTTGAATCATATTTGAGGGTGTAACGTGGATACTCTTGTGATGGAAAATAGCGCGCCTGCCCAGGCTGCGTCCCTGCCCGATTTCTTGTTTACCTCAGGTCAGGGCACGATCAGCGCCTACGACCTGGGTCAGCCTATCACCACGCCCGCCTGCGAATGGCCCTTGCTGGAGCGACAGATAGCGAGGGCGCTGGCGGCGGCCGAGGCCGCAGGGCAAGCTAATCCGCTGCTGATCGGCGCCTTCGCGTTCGACCCGGCCGACGCCTCCTGCCTCTATGTGCCCGGCCGTTATGAGCGGGGAGTGCGAACGCCCGCAGCGGAGCGTGCCGCCGAGACCAACCAGGTCATCTCAGTGCAGAGCACGCCGGCGGCGGCCGAATTCAAGGCCTCGGTCAGCTCGGCGCTAAATGCGTTTGCACAGGGTCACCTTGCCAAGGTTGTGTTGTCGCGCAAGCTGATCCTCACGCTGCACAAGCCCGCCGATCCCGAGCGGGTGCTGGCCCGCCTGATGAGCCAGAACCCCCATGCCTTTCACTTCTCCCTGCCGCTCGGGCAAGATCGCCGCTTGCTCGGCGCCAGCCCGGAGCTGCTGCTGCGGGTCAGCGGGGGCGAGGTCTTCACCCATCCACTGGCGGGCTCTGCCAAGCGCTACGGCGAGCCGGAGCAGGACCGGCAGGTGGCCCGCGATCTGCTGGCCTCCCGCAAGGATCAGCATGAACACAAGTTGGTGATCGACGAGATCCGCCGGGTGTTGACCCCGCACTGCCGCGAGCTGGCCATTCCCGCCAATCCCACCCTGATGAGCACGGATACCCTCTGGCATCTGGGCACGCCCATCGCCGGTCAGCTGCATCCGGGTCAGGCTTCTGTGCTCTCCCTGGCCTGCCAGCTGCATCCGACCCCGGCCTTGTGCGGTTATCCGACCGAGCTGGCGCGTCAGTTTATCCGCGAGCAGGAACCCTTCAGACGGGCCCTGTTCAGCGGTATCGTCGGTTGGTGTGACAGCCAGGGCAATGGGGAGTGGGCTGTGGTGATCCGCTGCGGTGTGCTCGATGGCCATCAGGTGGAGCTGTTTGCCGGCGCCGGCATAGTGGCAGGATCGGATCCCGCCATGGAGTGGGCCGAGACCGGCACCAAGCTGGGCACCATGTTAAACGCCCTGGGCCTTGGCAGTGAGGTGGCGCTATGACTCAGGCAAACCGCTTCCTGCCTTACACCCGCTGGCCCCGGGAACTGGCCGAGCAGTATCGTGCCAAGGGCTATTGGCGCGGTGAGCCCCTGACCACCATGCTGGATCGCCAGTGTGAAGTGGCGCCGGATGCCACTGCCATCCTCTGCGGCGAGCGCAGTGTCAGTTATCGCGAGCTGGATGAAGGCGCCAGTCGGCTGGCCGGGCGGCTCGTTCGTCATGGCTTCAAGGTGGGCGACACCGCTCTGGTGCAGCTGCCCAATGTGGCCGAGTTCTATCTGGTGTTTTTCGCCCTGCTCAAAGCCGGGATTGCGCCGGTCAACGCCCTCTTTAGCCACAACCGGCTGGAGCTGGCCTCTTACGCCGAGCAGATCCGACCCCGGCTCTTTATTGGCTCGCTCGCCCATTCGCTGTTTGCCAATGGGGATCGCAACAGTGACTTGCTGCGAGGCATAGGCGCCGAGCTGGCGCTGCTTGATGGCGAGAGCGGGGAACTGGGGCTGACTCATTGGCTGAGTGATCAGGCCAAGAGCGAGGGATTGGCCGTCCCCGCCTATGGCCCGAGTCCGGCGGACGAGGTGGCCTTCTTCCAGCTCTCCGGCGGCAGCACAGGCACCCCCAAGCTCATCCCCCGCACCCATGACGACTATTACTACAGCGTGCGCCGCAGCGTTGATCTCTGCGGGCTGGGCCCCCATACCCGCTATCTGTGCGCCCTGCCGGCTCCCCACAACTTCCCCTTGAGCTCCCCAGGTGCCCTCGGTGTGTTCGAGGCGGGCGGCACAGTGGTGCTGGCACCAGACCCCGGTCCCATGAGCTGTTTTCCGCTGGTAGCCCGCCACCGCATCAACCTCACCTCCCTGGTGCCGCCAGCCGTCGCCCTCTGGCTGCAAGCGGCCGAATCTGACCCGGCCGTGCGCAGCCAGCTTGCGAGCCTCGACGTGCTGCAGGTGGGGGGCGCCAAGCTGGCCGAAGCAGTGGCCAGAAAAATCACCCCGCTGCTCGGCTGCCGGTTGCAACAGGTGTTCGGTATGGCGGAGGGGCTGGTCAACTACACCCGGCTCTCTGACCCCGACGAGAAGATCATTCACACCCAGGGCCGCCCCATGAGCCCGGACGACGAGGTGCGCATTCTGGACGAGGCGGGCAACCCGGTCGCCCCCGGCCAGCCCGGCGCCCTGCACACCCGTGGTCCCTACACCTTCCGCGGTTACTACCAGAGCCCGGCCCACAACGCCCGGGTGTTTGATAGCGAGGGCTTCTACTGCTCCGGCGATCTGGTGGTGCAAGACCAGGACGGCTACCTGACGGTGGTGGGGCGGCAAAAGGATCAGATCAACCGGGGCGGCGAGAAGATAGCGGCGGAAGAGGTGGAAAACCAGCTGCTGCACCACCCGGCCATCACCCAGGCGGCCCTGGTCTCCATGCCCGATAGCGCCATGGGGGAGAAGAGCTGCGCCTTTATCGTCAGTGCGGATCCCGGGTTAAAGCCGCTGGCCTTGCGCAAGTTTCTGCGCGCGCGCGGGGTGGCGGACTTCAAGCTGCCCGACCGTTTTGAAACCCTGGATGCCCTGCCCATGACGGCGGTGGGCAAGATTGACAAACAGGGGCTGCGTGCACGTATCGCCGAGATCATCGCCGCAAGCCAGCCCCTGACAACAGCTTAAAACTAAAAAGGAATCATGACGTTATGGCTATCCCAACCCTGAACAACTACGCCATGCCCAACCAGTGGAAGGCCAACAAGGTCAACTGGACGCTGGAGCCCAAACGCGCTGCTTTGCTCATTCACGATATGCAGGAGTACTTCACCGCGTTTTATGGCGAGAACAGCCCGCTGATCGCCACGCTCACCGAGCGGCTGGCCGCGGTGCGCAAACAGTGCAAGGCCCTCGGCATCCCGGTCTACTACACGGCCCAGCCCAAGGATCAATCCCCCGACGATCGCGCCCTGCTCAACGACATGTGGGGCCCGGGTCTGAACACGCGCCCCGAGCTGCAGCAGGTGGTGGCAGGGCTGCGCCCGGAGCGTGACGACACAGTGCTGGTCAAGTGGCGCTACAGCGCTTTCCAGCGCTCCGAACTCGAACAGATGCTCAAAGACCTGGGGCGGGATCAGCTCATCATAGGCGGCATCTACGGCCATATCGGCTGCATGATGACCGCCTGCGACGCCTTCATGCGCGACATCCAGCCCTTCTTCCTGGCGGACGGGGTGGCGGACTTCTCCCAGGCCGATCACCAGATGGCGCTCGACTACGTGGCGACCCGCTGCGGCAAGGTGATCCCCTGCGAGGAGGTGCTGGTGCTCGCTCCGGTTTCCGCTTTCGCCGCCCAGACCAATCCATTACTGACCTACGAGGGACTCAAGACGCGGCTGCTGAGCCATATCGATGAGGACGAAGGGGAGTTTGACCCGGACGAGAACCTCATCGACTACGGCCTGGATTCGGTGCGCATCATGTCCCTGCTCACCGAGTGGCGCGCCGCCGGGGTGGAGCTGGGTTTCGTGGATCTCGCCAAGCTGCCGACCCTTAACGGCTGGTGGCGTGTGATCGAAACAAAGCTTGCCGAACAAAAGACCCTGGAGGTGACCCCATGAGTCGCTTCCCGCTGACCATACCCCAACAGGGGCTCTGGTCCGGTCATCTACTCAACGACGACAAGGCGATGTTCAACACCGCCGAGTGTATCGCCTTCGATGGCAAGGTCGACGCAGCCGTGCTGGTGGCGGCACTCACCCGGGCTGTGGGTGAGTGCGAGGCGCTCAAGGGCCATTTTGCAGACGATGGGGAGGCGGTCTGTTTCGTCTCCTCCAATGTGCCACTCGCCTATGACGAGGTGAACCTTGAAAGCGATGACGAGGCTGCCGCCCGCGACTGGGCCCGGGCCGATCTGCGCCGACCGTTCGCATTGACCGAGGCGGCTCCCTGCCGCTTCGCCCTGCTGCGCGGCCCCGGCCGGGATTACCTCTGCAGCTGCGTGCACCACATCGCGCTGGACGGCTTTGGCACCACCTTGCTGTTCCAGCGTATCGCCGAACTCTATGGCGAAGGGCTGGCCGGGGCTGCGCCGTCGCCATCGCCGTTTGGCCTACTGGATGAGGTACTGGCCGAAGAGCGGGCCCGCGAGGAGGGTGGCAAGAACGCCGCCGCTCGCGCTTTCTGGCAGGCGCAATTGCAGGCTTGGCCAGAGGTGACATCCTTTAGCGACACTCGCGCCCCCATCGCCGCCGAATTTATCCGCGAGAGCCGCCCGCTGCCGACGGCACTGTGGCAGGCGTTGACAGGCTTTGCCGACGAACACAAGCTGGGCTGGCCTGATCTGTTGCTGGCCGGGCTCTCGGCCCAGCTGTCGCTTGCCAGCGGCCAGCAACAGACCCTGCTCGGCCTGATGATGATGAACCGCATCGGGTCGGCGTCGCTGACCGTGCCCTGCATGCAGATGAACATCACCCCGTTGGCGCTGGCCCTCGACGAGGGGCTGGATCTGGCGGGGGCCGCTGGGGCCGTGGCCAAGGCCAAGCGCGGTGTACGCAAGCACCAGCACTACCGCTACGAGCTGCTGCGCCGAGACCTGGGCCTGGTGGGGGGAGACAAGCGATTGTTTGGCCCCCTGGTCAACATCATGCCGTTCGATCACGCCCGTCGCTTCGGGCCGCTCAGTGCCCATATCCTTAACATCAGCGCCGGGCCGGTGGAGGATCTCACCATAGAGGTGCAGGTGGGGGCCGATGGTCAACCCAGGCTGGATCTGGATGCCAATCCCGGTTGCTACCAGCAGGCCGATCTGGCGACTATCGCCGATACCCTGTTCGCTCTGCTGGGCCGCTGGCTCACCGAGCCCGCCCAGACCCTGGGGTCCCTCAAGGCCGATTGGCTGGCCGAGCAGTGTCAATCTCGGCTGATCACCGGCCCCGCCCACGAGGCTCTCCAGGTGCGCCCTGTGCTGGACGCGCTCAGCCACTTCGCTGCCCAGACGCCGAACAAGATTGCCCTGATACAGGGGGAGGCGAGCGTCAGCTATGAGGCGCTGTTGGCTCGTTGCGAGCAGATGGCGGCGGCCCTGCAGGCCGCCGGCGTTGCCCCCGGCGACAAGGTGGGCGTCATGCTGGCCCGCAGCCCCCAGGCCATCTTCGCCCAGCTGGCGGTGCTGCTGGCGGGCGCCGTCTATGTGCCCCTCGACCCCGAGCAGCCGCTGGAGCGCCAGGGCCATATCCTGCGCCTTGGCGAGGTCAAGACCCTGATCACCCAGGCGGAGTATCGTCACAAGCTGGCCAGCCTGTTCGAAGGACGGACCCTCTTGGCGGGGGATCTGCTGAGCGACAACCGCTTGAATCAGCCCGCCGCTGGTCGCGCCGTCGCTTACCTGATGTTCACCTCGGGCTCGACCGGTCTGCCTAAGGGGGTGGCGGTCAGTCACGGGGCGCTCGATCACTTCGCCGCCGCCGCCCGCTGCCGCTATCACCTGGATGAGGGGGCTCGGATGCTGCAATTTGCCCCCTTCAACTTTGATGCCAGCATAGAGGAGGTGTTCGCCACCTTAAGCGCTGGCGCTACCCTGGTGCTGCGCACCGACACCCTGCTCGAATCCATGCCCACCTTTGCAGCCGGGGTGGAGCAGATGGGGATCACCCACCTCGATCTGCCCACGGCGTTCTGGAACGAGTGGGTGGTGGCGCTGACGGCGGGCCAGGCCCACATTCCCTCGGGATTGGCCACCGTCATCATAGGCGGCGAGGCGGTCTACCCCGAGCAGTTGGCCCAGTGGCAGCGGCAGGGTCGCGCCGACGTGCGCCTGTTCAACACCTACGGCCCAACCGAGACCACTGTGGTAGTCACCACCCAGGAGCTGCAGCAGGAAGACCCGAACCAGATCCAGTTACCCATCGGCCTGCCGCTGCCCGGCATGCAGGCGCTCATTCTGGGGGCAGGGGATCAGCCTGCCAGCGAGGGGGAGCTGGTGCTGCTCGGCCCGCAGCTTGCCAACGGCTATGTGGGTGGCGAGCAGGGGAGCTTTGAGACCCTTCGGGTCGGTGAGCAGACCCTGCCCGTTTATCGCACTGGCGACAGGGTGCGGCTGGTGGCTGGCCGCCTGGTCTATCTGGGTCGGCGCGACAACGAGTTCAAGATCAGCGGCTATCGCATCCAGCCCGGCGAGGTGGAGGCCCAGTTGCTGGCCCTGCCCGGGGTGGACGAGGCCTGCGTGCAGGGCATTAGCCTTGGCAGCGTGCGCCGGCTGGTGGCTTTCGTGGCAGGGCCGGAGCGTGACAGCCGGGCCATCAAGGCGCAGCTCGCCAAGGTGCTGCCCGCCGCCATGATCCCCACCGATTATCGCCACTATGACCAGCTGCCTCGCACCGGCTCCAACAAGCTGGATCGCAAGGCCCTGCTGGCTCAGTACCAGGGGGGGGGCGAGGCGCTACTCCTTGGCAAAGAGTCCCTCGGCAGCGAGACCGAGAACCGGGTCGGCGCCATCTGGCAGCAGATCCTGGGGCTCGCCACCATGGCGCCAGCGGACAACTTCTTCGAGCTGGGGGGCCAGTCCCTGCAGACCATACAGATAGTGAATCGGCTCGGTGCCGAGTTCGGGGTGCAGGTCAAGGTCTCCGATGTGTTCGATCATCCCCGTCTCGATGACTTCTGCCGCTTCCTTGATGGCAAGCTGACCGAGGATGAAGAGAGCGTGGAGATGGTCTGGTGATGGGGTGCGTGAAGATGGAACAGCAAAAAATGGCCTTTGATTTCAGTGGCAAGCGGGTCTGGGTGACCGGGGCCGGTCGTGG
Source organism: Aeromonas sp. 1HA1 (assembly GCF_029237385.1). Taxonomy (NCBI): domain Bacteria; kingdom Pseudomonadati; phylum Pseudomonadota; class Gammaproteobacteria; order Aeromonadales; family Aeromonadaceae; genus Aeromonas; species Aeromonas sp. 1HA1. The sequence continues at coordinate 40,666 of NZ_JAACGC010000015.1, read as the reverse complement.
CATAGGGCGCGAGGTGGCGGAGCAGTTCGTGGCCGCTGGCGCCGCCGTGGTGGGGCTGGATCTGGCGTTTCCCGAGGCTGGCTACCCCTATGCCACCCGGCTGCTCGACATCGGTGATGCCGCAGCGGTCAACACCTGCTGCACGCAGCTGCTGGCGGACGGCGTGCTGGATGTGCTGGTCAACGGAGCCGGGGTCTTGCGCCTCGGTCCCACCGAAGCCTTGAGTGATGACGACTGGCACGATTGCATGACAGTCAACGCCAGCGGCGTCTTCTATCTGCTGCGGGCCCTGGTGCCTCACTTCAAGGCGCAGCGGTGCGGCGCCATCGTCACCATCGGCTCCAACGCCGCCCATGTGCCGCGCATGCAGATGGCGGCTTACTGTGCCTCCAAGGCGGCGGTCACTAGTCTGACCCAGACGGTGGGGCTGGAGCTGGCCCCCTTTGGCGTGCGGGTCAACCTGGTGTCGCCGGGCTCGACGGATACCCCCATGTTGCGGGGTATGCTGCCGGACGAGGGAGCCATGGCCCGCACCATTGCCGGGCTGCCGGATCAGTTCAAGCTCGGCATTCCCCTGCGCAAAATCGCCACCCCGGCGGAGATCGCCAATACCGTGCTCTTCCTGGCATCCAGCCTGGCCAGCCATATCACGCTGCAGGATCTGGTCGTCGACGGCGGCGCCACCCTGAGCGCCTGAGGTAAGTAATGAACAATATGATAACGCTGCTAAAACAGCTGGAACGCCAGGGGGTCAGGTTAGCCCTCAACGACAAGGGGCAGCTGGTCTCCCAGTCGAGCAAGGAGGCGCTGACCCCCGCCATTGGCGCCACCATCAAGGCGCACAAGGATGAGTTGGTGCGCTGTCTGGCCGCCCGCGCCGCCTTCGAGGCGCCCATTCTTGCGCAAAGTGAAGCGCAAGGGGCTCTGCGCGGGCCGCTCTCCTCCTCCCAGAGCGGACTCTGGTTTATCGAGCAGTACGAGGAGGCCTCCCACCTCTACAATATGCCGGTCTATTTTCGCGTACACGGCGAGCTGGATACGGCGGCGTTGGCGTTCGCCTTCGATCACCTCTTTGCCCGCCACCCCAGCATGCGCACCCGTTTCGTCAAGGACGAGGCGGGCAGGGGGGCGCAGGAGATACTGCCGCATGTTCCCTTCACCTTGCCCGTTGAAGACGTCAGCCAGCAGCCGCAAGCCGAGCGTGAGGCCTATGTGGCCAGGCGAGTGCGCGAAGAGATAGGGCGTCCCTTCTCCCTGACCAAAGGGGACCTCAGCCGGGTGCACCTGATTCGCCTCGGCGAGCGCGAGCACGTGCTGCTTATCACCCAGCACCACATCATCTCGGACGGCTGGTCGGTCAAGAACATGTTTGCCGACTTGAAGCGCGCCTTCCTGGCCCATCAGAACCGGGAGCCCTTGAGCGTGCCCGAGTTGCCGCTCACCTATCTTGACTATGCCCACTGGTTCAATTCGCCGCGCTTTCTCGACTATCACGCCGAGTTCAAGCCGTTCTGGGTTGACCGCCTCGGTGGCAGCCCCGAGGTGCACGGCCTGCCGCTCGACAAGCCGAGGCCAGCCCATCAGGCCAGCGGCGGCGAGCTGGTCTTCTCCACCATCGACAACGCCCTGTGGGAGAGCTTCAAGCGGCTGTGCCAGCGCCACAACACCTCCAACTTCATCGGCCTGCACGCCCTGTTTGCCCTGTTGATGGTGCGCCAGAGCGGCGAGAAGGAAGTGGTCATCGGCACGCCGCTCGCCTATCGTGAGCGCCACGAAATCGAGTCACTGGTGGGCTTCTTCGTCAATACCCTGGTGCTGCGCACTCAACTCACCGGCAAGCCCAGCTTTGTCGACTACCTGCAGCAGTGCCGGGAAGAGGATCTGGCGGCCTTCGATCACCAGCTCTACCGCTTCGAGGCGCTGGCCGAGGCCATCGGCGCCGATCGTACCACCGCCATCAACCCCATCTTCCAGATCATGCTGGTCTATCAGGCCAAGGTAGATTTCAACGATCTCATCCCCGGCTGCCAGCTGGTGGAGGAGACCTCCCCCGTGCTGCCCGCCAAGACTGACATCTCGGTCAAGGTGACCGAGCTGATGGACTCGGTACGGGTGGACTGGTTGTTCGCCACCGCATTGTTCGAGCGTGACACTATTGAACGTTATGCGGACCGGCTGCTGCACCTGATGCGCGCCGTGGTGGCGGCCCCCGAGACCGATATCTGGCAATTGCCGCTGGAGGCAGGTAAAGACCAGGCGGCGCTGGCCGCTGAGCTCGCCAGCCTGCCGCTGGATTATCCCAGCCGCGACACCCTGCTCTGCCATATCGAGCGCCGCGCGGCGGAGTTTCCCGACGCGCTGGCGGTGAGTGACGGCGAGGGAGCCCTGAGTTACGGCGAGCTGGAAGAGCGCGCCAACCGGCTGGCCCACTGGCTGTTGGCCCGAGGCGTGACGCATGGGGCCGCCATCGGCATCCAGGCCAGACGGGATATCGCCTTCGTGGTCGCCCTGCTCGCCAGCTGGAAGGCGGGGGCGGCCTATGTGCCGCTCGATCCTGCCTATCCCGCCGAGCGGCTGGCCCATCTCCTGAGCGACGCCGCCATCAAGCTAGTGCTGGGAGGAGAGCCGGACGCCCGGCTCGCCGAGCCCCTTATGGGCACAGATGTCGGTTACCACAATCTGCATCTGCTGGCGCTGGATGGGCTATCAAGCAAGGCTCCCGCTACCCTTCGGGACGCCGCCATGCTGGCCCAGATCATCTACACCTCCGGCAGTACAGGCCTGCCCAAGGGGGTCATGGTGGAGCAGGGCAGCCTGGTCAACCTGATGGCAGATCACGGCGCGCGCATCGCCCTTGATCAGAACGGGGCCATGTTCAACAGCATGTCTCTGTCGTTCGATGCGGGCAACATGACCACCCTGCTGCCGCTCTACTGCGGCGCAGCCCTGCATTTTGGCGAGCCGGGCGAGGGGGCCATCACGGCCGCGATCAACTGTGGCGCCAGCCATATGATCCTGCCCACCGCCCTGCTGGCGAACCTGTTGCCACCGACCGATCTCGGTTCCCTCAAGGCCATCGGTTTCGGCGGCGAAGCCTGCCCGAGCAGCCTGGTGGAACGCTGGGGAGAGCGGGTTGCACTCTACAACATGTATGGCCCGACCGAGTGCACCGTCACGGCGCTCTGCGCGCGGCTGGTGCCGGGTCAGCCCATCACCATAGGCCAGCCTATCAGCAATTTAAAAGCGCTGATCCTGGACGAAGGGGGCAACCTCTGCCCCGTGGGGGTGCCCGGTGAGCTCTGCTTGGCGGGGCTGGGGCTTGCCCGCTGCTACCTCAATCTGCCTGAGCGAACCCAAGAGGCCTTTATCGAGCTGACGCTTGATGCAGACACGGATACCCGCACTTATCGCCTCTACCGCACCGGCGATCAGGCCCTGCTGCGCCGCGACGGCAATATCAGTTATCTCGGTCGGCTTGACGAACAGATCAAGCTGCGCGGCTATCGCATCGAGCCCGGCGAGATAGAGACGCAAGTCGCCGCGCTGTGTCCGGCCATCCGCCAGATCAAGGTAGTGGTGCAAGACGGCCGCCTGCTGGCGTACGCCTGTTTGAATGCGGGGGCGAGTGAGCCGGACGGCGAGGCCCTGCTGCAACAGGCGGGCGAATGCCTGCCCGAATACATGGTGCCGGTGCGGCTCTGTTGGCTCACCGAGATGCCGCTTACCCCCAATGGCAAGCTGGACCTGCGCTGCCTGCCCGCCATTGACTGGCAACAGAGCAAGCGCGAGCCACAAAGCGAGCTGGAGCAAACCGTGCTCGCCATCTGGCAGGGGGTGCTCAAGCAGCCGCTTGGGGTGGAGGATGACTTCTTTCGTCTGGGGGGGGATTCCATCCTCAGCATCCAGCTCACCACAAGGCTGCGGGATGCAGGGCTGCACTGCAGCGTCAAGGACGTGTTCGAGGCCAAAACCGTGCGCCGCCTCTGCCGTCAGCTCGGCCAGCAGCAGGCGGTCAATCACCAGACGGAGCAGGGCTGCCTGACAGGCGACTTCCCACTTCATCCCATCCAGCACTGGTTCTTCGAGCAGGGCTTCGCCAAGCCCGGCCACTGGAATCAGGGGGTGATACTGCGCCTGCCCGCCGGGGTGGACGATACCGCCCTGCATGGCTGGCTGACCACCCTGCGCCAGCACCACGACGCCCTGCGCCTGGCGGTGACCGCGACCGGCCAGCGCTATCTGGCCGAGCTGGCGCTGCCATCCTTGCCGACCCTGGATGCAGGGGCACTCGGCGCGGCTGAACTGCAGGCCCGGCTGACCGAACTGCAGGGGGATCTCGATCCCGCCAGCGGCCACACCCTGGCTTGGGCTCGCTTGCGCAACCTGACCATCGAGGGTGAGGCAGAGCCGGTGGAGGGGCTCTTCCTCGCCTTCCATCATCTGGTTATCGATGCCGTCTCCTGGCGCATTCTGGTCGAGGATCTCGCCCGGGTGAGCCGGGGCGAGCCCCTGCCCGCCAAGGGCAGCAGCTATCGCCAGTGGGGCGAAGGGCTGGCCGCCTATGCCCTGCGCGAAGAGGATCAGCTGGCGTTCTGGCTGGCCCAGGGGGAGGGCAGCCAGCGAGGCCTGCTGGAAGCGCAGCGCGCCGAAGATGGCCGCGCCGCCGCCAGCCTGCTGCAACTGGACAAGGAGACCACGGCCCGCTTGATTGACCCGGCCAATCAGGTCTTCTTCACCCGGGTGCCCGACTTGTTGCTGGCCGCCCTGACGCGCACCCTGAGCGATCTCGGTTACGGTAGCCGCCACTGCGTGATGCTGGAAGGGCATGGCCGCGAAGCGATAGACGCCGAGCTCGATGTGAGCCGCACGTTGGGCTGGTTCACCAGTACCTATCCGCTGGCGCTGGCCGATGAGCAAGAGTGGGATGCGCTGGTGTGCGCCACCAAGGAGCGGCTGCGGGCCGTGCCGGACAAGGGGGTAGGCTTCAATTCCCTGCGTCTGCACCATCCCCGTGGCTGGGCGTTGCCCGAGGCCCTCATTGTCTTCAACTACCTGGGGGTCAGCCATCAGGCATCACGAGCGAAAGGTGCCGCAGGTCAGCCCTGGCAGCCTCTGCCCATGGCGCCAGGGGCGCCCACGTCGCCGGACAACTTGCCGCGCGAGCTCATCAGTCTGCACGGGGGCATCTATGACGGCTGCCTCACTCTGCGCCAGGTCGGCGCCCTCAACCAGCAAGGGAGCGACGCCCTGATGGTGAGATTGGCGGCCAACCTGCGTGCCCTGGTGGATCACTGCTGTGGGGTGAGCGCCCCGCGCCACACCCCGAGCGACTTCCCGGGGCTTGGCCTCTCGCAAGCGGCGCTCGACCAGGTGCTGAGCGGGCGCGAGGTGGAGACACTGTTGCCCATGACGTCCTTGCAACAGAGCATGCTCTATCACAGGACGCTGGCGCCTCGTGATACGGCTTACCACTTGCAGACCGAGATAGGGTATCGCCAGCCGCTGGACCTGGCCGTCTACCGCCAGGCCTGGCAGGTGCAGATCGCCCGCTGGCCGGCCCTGCGTAGCGAACTGGTGCTGGCGGATGGGGTGGCACTACAACGTATCCTGTGCCATGCCGAGCTGCCATTTCACTATCAGGATCTTGTGGGGGATGAGCAGGCCGAGGCGCGCATCGCGGCCTATCGCCAGCAGGATCTGGCCCGCCCGATCCCGCTGGAACGGGCCCCCTTGTTGCGGGTCGCCTGCTTCAAATTGGCACCCGATCACCACAAGGTTATCTTCAGTGCCCACCATGGCGTGCTGGATGGCTGGAGTGGCCCCGTGCTGCTGGGCTCCCTGCATCGCTGCTACCAAGCCCTGATGAACGGCCTGCTGCCGCACGCCGAACCGGATGGGGCCTGGCTCGAATTTGGCCGCTATATTGCCAGCCAAACCCGCGCCAGCGAGGCCTACTGGCAGGGGCGCGCCGAGCTGCTGGCCCGGCCCAACGATCTCTCCTGCCTGTTCGGGGTGGCGCTGGAGCCGCAGCTGACACAGCATAAGCCTGCGGTGTGCAGCCAACCCCTGGCGCCACACGTGTCGGCTCAACTGGAAGCCCGTGCTCGCGAGCTGGGGGTGACCACAGGCTTGCTGGCCCAGTATGCCTGGCATCGCCTGCTGGCCCGCTGCTGTGGCGACGACATCACCCTGGTGGGCAACGTGACCCCGGGCCGGGATTTCCCCATCGAGGGGATCACCGAGAGTGTTGGCCTCTATATCAACAGCCTGCCGCTGGCCCTGGATTGGCGCAGCGAGGCGACCCTGGCCGAGCATATCGCCCGGCTGCAGTCGGATTTGATGGCACTCAATGAGCACGGTACCCAGTCGCTCGCAGCGCTGACGCAGGGCAGGGCCCGCCTGTTCCAGAGCTTGTTCGTGTTCGAAAACTACCCTGTGCCGGCGCAGCCGGAGCAGCCCGAGCCCCATCAACTGGTGCCGCACTTCGGCGCCGTGGTGGAGAAGGTAGAACTGCCGCTCTCCCTGGTGGTGAATGCCCGAGGGGGCCAGCTCAGCCTGCGCCTCGAGTTCGACGGAGATCTGATCCCCATGGTGCAGGCAGACGCTGTGCTGGCCGCCTGGCAGGCTGAACTCGGCTGGCTGGCGGGGGCGAACCTTGCGCTGCCGGCCAGACCTGATGAGATGAGCCTGCCTGCCCCTGTGGCAGGGCGCTCCGCCGCGCCAGTCGCCAAGCCTTGTCCGCCTGCGGCCCGTCCGCTGGTGGCCCTGTGGGAGCGGCAATGCGGCGTGCCCGGTGTCTGGCAGCAGACCCTGTGTGAACTTGGGGTGGATTCGGTGCAACAGCTCGCCCTGCTGGCGGCCCTCAATACCGCCTTCGCTGGCGAGCGTGCGCCACTCACTCTGCGAGATCTCAAGGCCCACCCGTCCCCCAGTCGGCTCTATCAGCACTGGCTGGTGCGGCTGCCCGAGGAGGTGCTATGAGTGCCCTGAACCAGGTTGACCAACCTTTCGTCAAACAGAAGGCCAATCGGGCGGTGAGCTCGCCGCAAGGCAGGCTGGCCGCCGAGCAGACACTGAGCTCGCGCCTGGCCAGTTGCCTCGCCGCCACCCCGCTGGCCCCCGCCATCGGTATGGGCGGGGTCGGTATGAGTGAGCTCGGCCCCGGTGCCTGGCTCAACTATGGCGAACTCAACCTGCGGGTCGGTCAGATCGCCGCCCGTCTGAAGGGGTTGGCGGTGGGAGAGCGGGTCGGCCTCTATCTGGAGAGAGGCCCAGATCTGGTGGCCAGCGTGCTGGCTTGCCTGCGGCTTGGCCTCACTTTTGTGCCGCTTGAGCCGGATTTTCCGGTGGAGCGGCTGCAGGGCATCGCCAGTCAGGCCCATCTCTCGGCGGTGATCTGCGATGGGCATAGGGCGGTGCCAGCCTGCGGCTGTCCGCTGCGCTCCCTCGCCGGTCTGGGTCACGCGGAGGTTGAGTGGCCCAGGGTGGACGATGCGCTGGCGGCTTACATGATGTTCACCTCGGGCTCCACCGGCGAGCCCAAAGGGGTGGTCATCAGCCGGCGGGCCCTGCTCTGCTTCCTCGACGGGATCCGCGAGCGGCTCGGGCTCTCGCCGGTCTGCCACTGGCTCTTTATTACCACGCCAGCCTTCGATATTTCGCTGTTGGAGATGCTGGGGCCGCTCTGGGGCGGTGGCCGGCTGACGGTGGCTGGCAGCCAGCACAACAAGGATCCTCTGGGAATGATGGCGTTGCTCGAGGCCGACCCTTCCATCAACTGGTTGCAGGCCACGCCAGCCTGCTGGCGCATGCTGCTCAAAGCAGGCTGGCAGGGAGACGAGCGCCTCACCGCCCTGTGTGGCGGCGAGGCGCTGGATTCGGGATTGGCCGAGCAGCTCTGCGGCTGCACCAAACGGCTGTGGAACTGCTATGGGCCGACCGAGGCCACCGTCTGGTCCCTGGTGAGCGAGGTGCGCTGGCCCCCACCCAATGGGCAGATCACCATCAGCCACAGCCTGCCCGGCTACCGCCACTGGGTGCTGGACGAGGCGGGGTTGCCAGTATCTGAGGGGGAGTGTGGGGAGCTTTGCATCGAGAGCCCGGCCCTGTGTGAAGGCTATTGGCGCAAGCCCGGCCTGACGGCGGCGGCTTTCCTGCGGGTCGATGCCCATCGCCTCTATCGCACCGGGGACCGGGTGCGCCGACTGGGGATGGATCGCTTCTTCTATCTGGGGCGGCGCGACGATCAGGTCAAGCTGCGCGGTTTTCGTATCGAGCTGGGGGAGGTGGAGGCGGGCCTTCGTCGTCAACCCGGGGTGCAGGAGGCGGCGGTGCGCCTCGTCGGCGAGGGGGACGAGGCCATGCTGGTGGGCTATGTGGAGGCCAACGCCGGGGTGATCCTCCATCGCCTTGCCCTGCGCAAGGGGCTGCAGGCCACGCTGCCGCACTATATGGTGCCAGCGCGCATTTTTTTGCTCGATTCCTTGCCCAAGACTGGCAGCGGTAAGCTCGATAGAAAGGCGCTGCCACTGCCTGAATAGGGCGACCGAAAAGCTCATCAACAAGAAGCCCGCAGGATGCGGGCTTCTTTATTTGCCACAGGAGCGCAGTTGGCGCAGGGGCTTATTGGGTGATGGGGGCCGCGTCCGGTTTGGCGAGCAGCTGCTCGACATCATCGATCACCTTGAGGGCAGCCTGGGGGCCGCCGGTGGAGGTCCACAGCGATCCGTCCACGGCGTCAAAGCGCTTGCCCTTGATGGCGTTCAGTTGCCGGAAGGCGGGGGTCTGCTCGGCCTGCTTCATGGCATCCACCGCATCGCCGCTGGCGCTCAGGGTGCCGATCACCAGCCAGTCACCGTCCAGCAGGTTGAGGGACTCCAGACTCAGGGCCGGGGAGTGGGGGGTCTTGTCGCCGATCTGGTGAGTGGGACGGGTCAGCCCCATCTCTTCCACCACGCTGCTGGCGAAGGTGCCGCTGTGCATGTAACTCGGGCCCTTCGGGTTCCAGCGCACTATGCTCAGGCGCTCGCCCTGATGCTTGGCAAGCTTGCTGCGTGCCTCCTTCAGGCGGGCGTCATACTGGGCGAGGAAGGCCTTGCCCTCGGTGTCCCGGTTCAGCACGTGGGCGCTGCGATTGAAGATCTCCTTCCAGGAGTCGCCCCAGTTGCCGGTGACGACGGTGGGGGCTATCTCTTGCAGCAGAGTCAGCAGCTCGGGTTTGGTCTGGCCGGTCAGGATGAGGTCCGGCTCCAGATCGATCAGCCGCTCCAGATTGGGGTTGTCCAGATCGCCGACCACGGCGATATGCTCGCCCGCCTTGTTCAGCAGGTAGCGGGGCAGTGTGCCCTGACCGCGCCCGTTGACGGTGCCGACCGGCTGCAGCCCCAGGGTCAGGGCTGTATCCAGATCGATTTCGCTCAGCACCACGACCCGCTTGGGTTGGGCGGGCACGATCTGGGTCTTGCCATTGGCATCGGTCACCTGACGGGTTTCGGTGTTGGCCTCGGCCTGAAAACCGACCAGGCTGGCGAGTATGAGCGCGGTGGCCAGGGGGGAGGAGATCTTCATCGTTACATCCTTCTTGGTGAAATCAGCGAAAAACCGGGTCCCAAACGGGCGGACTTATCTTATCACAAATTCAAATGATAAAAGTTGACATTTGCGTTTGTGGCGTTTGGGAGGGGCGATTTGCTATCATGGCCGCTCTCGAACCAAGGGCCTTTTCGATGTCAATCGCTTCCCTGGCTGCCACATCCCCAGGCCGCTTTATCCTGCATGCCGACAGCCTGCCGCTGCCCGGTGTTGCTGAACTTCCGCTGCAGCGAGTCTGCTTCGATCCTGCCGCCTTCACCCCGGCCTGCTATGAGCAGGCCGGGATCCTGCTGCCTGACAGTTTGCAGCGAGCGGTGCCCAAGCGGCTGGGGGAGTTTCTGGCTGGCCGGCTGGCGGCGCGCCAGGCCCTGCACAGCTTTGGGTTGGCTGATCATGTGGTCGCCATCGGGGCGGCCCGCGAGCCGCGCTGGCCTCTGGGGTTTGAGGGCAGCATCAGCCACAGCCTGCTGCAGGGGCGGGGTATGGCCTTGTGCGCAGTACGCCCCGGCCAGGCAGGGATGGGGCTGGATCTGGAGGCCTGGCTGGAAGACGAGCAGGCGTGCGAGCTCTGGCCCGGCATTGTGGATCACATGGAATGGGCGAGGCTGCAGCACTGTCCGCTCGGCCCGGCCCGAGGATTGACCCTGGTGTTCTCAGCCAAGGAGAGCCTGTTCAAGGCGCTCTACCCCAGGGTGGGGCGTTACTTCGACTTTCTCGATGCCCGCTGGCTGACCATGACGGAGCAGACCCTCACTTTCGAACTCAAAAGTGCGCTGACCCCGGAGCTGTCCGCCGGTTGGCACTGCACCCTGCACTGGCAGCGATTGCCGGGGGGCGTGCTCACGACCCTGCTGCTGTGAGCGGTGACAGGACTCATCATCCCGTTCACGGCGCCAGTCAAAAACCGCCATCAAGGCGGGTTTTTGGTCCTGCGCTCAGGCCTGCCGCTGCATGGCAAACGCCTGCGGGCGGCGGCGCGGCACTATGATGGGAGCGCCATCGCCGGGGGCATGCAGTATGTCCACGTCTGTCTGGTAGAGGCGGTCGATGAGCGGCTTGGTCACCACCTCGCGAGCCGGGCCCATGGCCTGGATCTTGCCCTCACCGATGGCAATCAGCTCGTCGCAGTAGCGGGCGGCGGTGGCGAGATCGTGAATGACGATGAGCACCGTCTTGCCCTCGGCGGTGATTTGGTGGATGGCCTCCATCACCTCCGTCTGGTGGCCTATGTCCAGCGCGCTGGTGGGCTCATCCAGCAAGATAATGTCCGCGTCCTGGGCCAGTACCATGGCGAGCCACACCCGCTGGGCCTGGCCGCCGGAGAGGGAGCTGGCGCTCTGCGCCAAGATGTCGCCAAGCTGCATCCGCTCACAGGCCCAGCGCACCATGCGAGCATCCTCTTCACTCCACTGATTGAACCAGCCCTGATGGGGATGGCGGCCGTACTGCACCAGCTGTTCGACCTGAATGCCGGCGGGCACCAGGGGGCGCTGGGGCAGGTAGGCGAGCTCCCGGGCCAGCGCCTTCATGCCGTAACTCTCCAGCGGTTTGCCCTTGAGCAGTATCTCACCGGATTGGGGCTGCTCCTGGCCTGCCAGCAGCTTGATCAGGGTGGATTTGCCACCGCCATTGGGGCCGACGATGCCAACCAGCTTGCCCTTGGGAATGGTGAAGGAGATGTCGTTGAAGACGGGTTTTTGCTGATAGCCGAAGTGGAGGCGATTTAGGGTGAGGGTCATCAGTCGGTTCTCTGTCTGTCTTTGATCAGAATAAACAGCAGCAGTATGCCGCCAAGAATACGGGTCATGATGCCGGTGGCGACCTCATGGGGGCTGGCCAGCACCCGCACCAGGGTATCGCTCGCCAGCAGCAGCAGGGCGCCGCACAGGGCGGCAATCCACAGCGGCACAATGCGATCCCGGCTCATCCAGGAGGCGAGTATGGGGGCGGCCATGGCGATGAATACCACGGGGCCGCCGATGGCGGTGCCAAGGGCCGCCACCACGATGGCTTGGGCCAGCACGCCGAGTTGCACCCGGTTGACGTTCACCCCCAGGCTCTGGGCGGTGACAGGGCCCAGACGCAGCACACCGAGGGCACGGGAGAGATAAATGATCCAGGGGCAGACCAGCAGGATCAGGATCCCCACTGGCACGACAGTGTTGTAGCCCTGGCCGACAAAGTTGCCCATGTTCCACAGGTAGAGGCTGGTGAGGTGCACCAGCGATTGGGTAGACATCACGAACTGGCCGATGGCGTTCATCAGCTCGGAGACGCCGATGCCGATCACCACGAACAGATAGCCCTGCTCTCCCGGTTTGTTGCACAGGGCGTAGAGCACGGCGGCGGCAAACAGGGCGCCGAGCGGCGCGGCCCACCAGGGCCAGCTGCCGAGGGTGAGGTAGAGGGAGAAAACGATGATGGTGAGCGATGCGCCCTCGTTCACCCCTATCATGTCCGGGGTGGCGAGACGATTGCGAATGAGGGTCTGCACCAGACAGCCGGAGAGGCCCATGGCGGCGCCTGCCACCAGCACGGCGACGATGCGTGGCAGCCGGATCTTGAAGACGGTCACCTCATCAAGCCGGCTCCCCTCGCCAAGCAGGGTCTTTACTACCCCCAGCATGGTGAGCTTGCTTGAGCCCAGGGTCAGCGCCAGCAGGGAGAGCAGCACCAGGACCACCAGCAGCCCCAGCGTGATAAGCCAGGCGCGGCGGTGCAGCAACAGGGTACGGCTGCCGAGGCGCAGGCAGAGGGTGCCAGAGGGAAGGGAAGCGTTCAGCGATGTGTTCATTGAATTGTTCATGAGGCAGAGTGACCTTATTTGACGGCCAGCAGGGAGCGGAAGCCGCCGCTGCGCACCACCATGATGAGCACAGGGGCGCCGATCAGCGCCAGGATCACCCCGTTGGGCAGCTCGAACGGCTGGATCAGCCAGCGGGCCAGGATGTCGGCGCCGAGCAGGAACAGCACGCCAAACAGGGCGGAAAAACGCACCTGGATGGCGAGGCGCACCGGCTCCACCAGGCGGGCGCAGTAGGCGGCCAGAAAGCCGACGAAGCCGATGGGGCCGGCAATGGCGATGGCGCAGGCGGTAAACAGGGTGGCGGCCAGCAGCACGCCGATCCGCACCCGGGTCGGTCGTATGCCGAGGGCCTGTGCCTGGTTGTCTCCCATCTGCATCAGGGTGAGCTGGCGGCAGAGCGCCAGGGTCAGCAGCAGACCGGCCAGGGCAAAGGGCACCACGGTCAGCACGGCGTCGAGATCCGAGGCCGCCAGTGATCCCAGGTTCCAGAAGCGGAACTGCTCCAGCACCACCTTGTTGGAGAGCAGCAGGAAGTTGGAGAGGCCGCCAAAGGTGGCGGAGAGGGCGACCCCCACCAGGATGAGTTTGAGCGGGTTGGAACGGCCCACCATCAGGCCGAGGCCCAGCACGATGAGGTTGCCAAGCAGGGCACCCATGCCGGACCAGAGCAGATAACCGTAGGCCGATTCGACCCCGAAATAGGTCAGCCCTATCACCAGGGCGAAGACGGCGCCGGCGTTGACGCCGAGCAGGCCGGGCTCGGCCAGCGGATTGCGGGTAGCACTTTGCAGCATGGAGGCCGCCAGCGCAAGACAGACGCCCACCACCAGTGCACACAGGGTGCGGGGCAGACGCAGGGTATGAATGATCATGGCGAGCTTTTGGTCGGCCATGAGGGCGGGATCGCCCAGCAAAAATCCGGCGACTTCGCGGCCACCATAGACACCGGCCCCCGTGGCCAGTGACAGACAGATCAGCATGAACAGGAGAACAACTCCCAGCCAGAACAGCTGTGTTTGGTGTCTGAGCACCCGGATACTCCTTATTGTCGAGGCGATAAAAACGGAAAAAGGGAGCCCTGTCGGCAGGGCTCCCGAACGGAGGATTACAGCTTGTAATTCACCCCTGCATAGACGGTGCGACCTTCCAGAATGAAGTCGGCGTCGGTGGCGACCTGGTCACGCTGGGTGCTGGTCAGATTGGTGATGCCGAGTTTGAAGTCGAGCGCTGGCGTGACTGTCCAGTTGGTGTTGAGATCCAGAGTCTGATAGTGCTTGGACTTTAACGCCTCGGAGTTGTGCATCGGCACCTTGATGAACTGACTGCCCACGTATTGCCAGGCTAGGTGCGTGCTGACGATCTCGGTGGCTTGCCAATCCAGGCTGAGGTTGCCGGTGTGATCCGGGGTTTTGGTCAGATCGTCACCCGTGCTCTTGTCTTCGGAATCCAGCAGGCTCCAGTTACCGGTCAGCTTGACGTCGTCTCGCACATCGACCCAGCCGGTCAGCTCCAGCCCTTTCACTCGCGCCTTCTTGACGTTGAGGTAGGTCATGACGCTCGGACGGTAGCCCGGGCCCCACTGATCGCTCTGGATCAAGTCCTCGATGTCGTTGTGGAAGCCAGTCACCCCTGCGCCGAAACGCTCGCTCTCGTAGGCGGTGCCCAGCTCATAGCTGACGGCGGTTTCCGGTTGCAGGTTCGGGTTGCCGACCACCTTGCAGGCGCCACGGCAGGCCGTGGTGGCGAAGCCTTCGCTGGACTGGGCCAGGGTCGGTGCCTTGAACGCCTTGCCGGCGCCCCCCTTGATCACCCACTCGTCGCTCAGCTTGTAGAGGGCATAGGCGCGCGGGCTGAACTCGTTGCCATAGGTTTCATGGTGGTCGAGGCGGCCGCTCAGGGTCAGCGCCAGATCCCCCAGGCTGAATTCGTCCTGCAGATAGAGGGCGCTCTGGCTCGCATCCACGCTGCCGTTGGTGATGCTGCGGCTGTGCTCCAGCTCGGTGTTGCGCAGTTCGGCGCCCGAGGTCAGCAGGTGATCCCCCAGATAGCCGCTCAGCTGACCATCGACCGTGTGGTTGGTCTGGGTGACATCGGCGGCGCCGCCATTGAGCTGGGAGTCATCCATCAGATCCGTCTGTTCGAAGTAGTAGCGGGCACGGCTATCAACGTGCTGCCAATGGCCGTTGTGGGTCACACCCAGGCTCAGGCGTTCGAGCTTTTGCACGTTATGCGGAGTCGCTGGCGCCGTCGGGGCACGGGGCACATTGTTGAAGTAGCTGTCCATGTCGTTCTGGTTGTAGCCCAGATCGAAATCGATATCCTGATTGTCACTGACCAGCCACTTCAGGCTGGAGAGCACGTTGACCACTTCCCGTTTTTCCAGCGCATCGGCATCCGGGTTGTTGGACTGATCACTGTGCCAGCGGTCACGCTGATAGCCTTCCACCACCACACTGCCGAGCAGCTTGTTGTCGATGAGGGCTCCGGAGACAAAGGCGCTGCCCTGGTTGGCATCGCCACCGTCGCCCTTGGTGGGCATGGTGTGGGTGTAGCCGAAGGCCGCTTCTGTCTTCTCCCTGGCCTGGCGCAGGATCACGTTGACCACGCCACCCAGCGCATCGGCACCGTACAGGGAGGAGACGGGGCCCCGGATCACCTCGATGCGCTCGATGGCGGCCATGGGGATGGAACTCAGGTCGAAGTCATTGCCGTAGGCGCTGCCCAGGGTTTCGCGGGCGTTGACCCGCTTGCCGTTGATCAGCAGCAGTGTGTAGTCCCCCCCCAAGCCGCGGATCTTGATCTCGTTGCGGCCAGTGGGGTTGGTGGCAATGATGTTGACGCCAGGTACGCGCCTGAGGGCATCGCCGATGTTGTTGACGTTCATCCTGTCCAGATCTGCACGGGTCACCACGAAGACGCTGGCTGGGGCGGACAGCTCGGTGTGCTGGGTCTGGGTGGCGGTGACCACCATGGTCTCGTTGGCTTTGACCGATTCTGCCTGGGCCAGGCCCGGCAAGGCAAACAGGCCGAGGGAGAGCAGAATCGGGTTCAAACGATATACGCCATGCTGCAACTGCATTGTCAAAACTCCATGAATAAACAGAGGTTATGGGGTCCGGCTCTGGGGCCGGTAGCTCACTGACTTCCCTGTCTGGCGGTACCAGACGCGGGGTTATTGTTATTCCTTGTCTGCGCCAGCCCCTTGAGCAAGCGCCAGACACCGCCGCAGGCCAGCAGGCCACAGCCAATATTGATCCAGGCGAGCCCAGCAAAGCCGTGCAGGGCACCCGTGCTGTCCGAGACGAGATACCTTGCCGAGAGCAGGCTGCCTAGCCCGGCCGCCACGTTGGTCACCGTGCCCTGGAAGGACATGAAGGCGGCGCGCTGATGGGGAGCCGGAATGGCCGCCGTGATGGCCAGGGTGGTGCTGGAGCGGGCCGAGCTCAGCGCCATGAAGAGGGTAAACAGCAGGTATATGGGCACGCCAACGGGGGCGGCGAAGCCGAGCAAGGTGATCAGGGCCAGCAACAGGCTGGTGATCAGAATGGCGGCCAGCGCCCGGCCTTGATCTATCCAGCTGCCGCACACACGCATAGTCGCCATGCTGGCAAGACCGCCAAACAGGTAGAGCGCGGCGATCTGCTCGCGGGGGAAGGCGAGGTTGAACTGGAAGTAGTTGGCAAAGTGCGGGATCAGCAGGAAGTGACCGAACATCTGTAAGCAGAGAATGAGTAGGGCGCCCTGGCATAGTGGCGATCCCAGCAGCTGGCGCAGCCCGCTGCCGTGGGGATAGCGGGTGACCGGCAGGGAGGGCAGCAGCAGGGCGCAGAGCAGGGCCAGCAGCAGGCCGCCAGCGCCAAACAGCAGGAAGGGGCTCTGCCAGCCGAGCCATTGGGACAGCACCAGGGCGATGGGCACTATCAGGATGGCAGCCAGCGAGAAGGCCATACCAACATAAGCGAGGCGGCGGCCCCGTTCGGCGGTTGGTACCAGATCCAGCACGGCGGCCATCAGGATGGCGGAGAGGGGCCCGGCCACGCAGCCCGACAGAATGAACAGTATCAACAGCTGCTGGCTGTGCTGGACCAAGGCACAGGCCATCAGCAGCAAGAAGCGCAGGGTCAGCAGCACCAGCAGGGCGGGTTTGCGGTTGACGCGATCGAGCCAGGGGGCAGCAATGAGCCCCATCAGGGCCGCGCCCAGGGTGGCACCGCCGCTGAAATAACCGGTCTGCTCCGGTTGCATGCCGAGGCTGATGACCAGATCCGGCCCAAGGGGCATCACCATCATCATGCTGCCCATGGAGAGCATATTGATCAGCATCGCCAGATGGATGATGGCAGGGGGGGGAGTGGCGGTAACAGGCTTCATCAGCAGGTGGCTCGAAAAAATGAGACCGAATTGTATCCGAGCGACTTTTTCGTGACAACAAATGGTAATCATTTTTATTTGTGTTATTCGATCTATCTCGGTCCTTTTGGCTCGCAGGCTGTCAAGGGGGGGGCTCTGGTCCATGTCGCCATCGCTTGTGGGGGCTACGTCATTGAAAAGTGAGGCAGATGGATCATGATGGTGATAGCCAGACTGGCAGAGACTGTGAGCCGGGTCCCCGGACAGGAGAGAGAGATGAAAAAGTGGCGTTGGAGCGGGATCTTGTTGCTGTGCGGGCTCTGGTGTCTGCCGCTGCGGGCCGAGGTCAAGGTGATCCCGGTATTCGAGGCCGAGGCCATGGTGCAGACCCTCAAGGAGATCTACCCGGATCTCGGGGTGAGTGCCATGGGCAACCAGCTGGTGCTGAGCGGCAGTGTGGCCCAGTTGCAAGAGGCCGAAGCGACCCTGGCCAAACTCAACCAGCCGCCCCAGAGCCTGCTTATCGAATGGCGGGTGGATGGCGCCGCAAGCGGCCAGCAGATGGAGGCGGGGATCGGTCGTGATGCGGCCAAACGGCAGTGGCTGCTGGAAGGCGATGCCCGCCAATACCAGCGTCGCCAGAACGACAGCTGGCAGGTGCGCGGCCTGTCGGGGCGGCCCGTGTTACTGCAGATGGGCTCCTACCAGCCGGTCACCTTCTATCAGTGGCGCGGCGGTCAGGTGGTGGTTCTGATGCCGCTCATCAACGGCCTCTATGCCACCGCCACCCTGATTGGCGAGCGGGTGCAGATTGCGCTGAGCAGCGAGCAGGCGAGGCTGGATCAGGGCACTGTCAGCACGGGGCAGAGTGCCACCGAGGTGAGCGGGGCCCCAGGCCAGTGGCTGACGGTGGGGGAACTATCCACCAGTTCAGCCCAGCAAGGAAGCCGCCTGGGCACTCAGTTGCAGGGGGGCCGCAGCAGCCAGAGCGATCGCCAGACCCTGCAGATCCGGGTCACTCGTCAATGAGTGACCCCAGCGTGATCAGTGGGGTTGATCGGCTGCGTATTCGCGGATCTGGCGGCTGCGCAGCAGGTACCAGAGTGCCCAGAGGCTGCCGATCAGCACCAGGGCGGTAGGCCAGCTGAACGACCATTTCTGCAGGTTGAGGCTGTGTAGTTGCATCACCAGGCCGCTGATGGTGGAGCAGAGCAAGAGGCCGCGGCTGTGGCGTCTGAGCCAGGCCCGTACGCTGTCAGTCTGCTGATAGGTGCCGCCAAAGGCGAGCAGCGCCAGCATGGCGGGTACGTCGGTCAGCAGGCTGATGTAGAGGCTGATCTTGTCCGGATAGAAGAGGGTCAGGATCTCGCTGCCGCTCTCGCGGGTGACGCCGGCCATCAGAAACAGCCAGACCGAGCGGGTTAGCAAGAGGGCGATGGGCCAAAACCAGAGGGGAGGGCGCAGCTGGCCGTGATCGTCATATCTGTGTTCGGGGTAGAGGGTCATGGTCGCCCGTTATCCGCTTGGGTTGTGCAAATGATGAAGAGGATATGGGGCAGGCTGGGGCCCTTTGCAAGGCGTGCCGGGGGGACAGGAATTAATCGGGGGCCAATGCCCCCCAATTCATCGTCTCTTGTTATCGCACTGTCTGGCGGTGTTTACAGCCAGCCTCGGCGCTTGAAGAAGAGGCCGGTACCGAGCGATGACATCACCATCAACACCAACGACATGGGATAGCCATACTCCCAGGCGAGCTCCGGCATGCGACCGAAGTTCATGCCGTAGATACTGGCGATCAGGGTCGGCGGCAGGAAGATCACGGCGGCAACCGAGAAGATCTTGATCACCTTGTTCTGCTCCAGATTGGTGACCCCCATGGAGGCCTCCAGCTGGAAGTTGATCTTGTCAAACAGGAACTGGGTGTGGGGCAAGAGGGACTCCACGTCGTGCAGCATCTCGTCGATCCACTTGTTCTGCTCAAGGCTCATGCGCTGGCGCAGGCTGCGCTTGAGAAACCGCAGGGCGCGGCGGGTATCGTGCAGAGAGAGACGGATCTGGCCGTTGGCCTCTTCCTGCGCCATCAACTCTTTCAGCATGGGGTTGATCTGATCCGGCTCGAAGATCTGATCGGCGGTGTTCTCCAGGGTTTTGTAACCGTCTTCGATGAGATCCGAGAGGTATTCCACCTTGAGGTTTTGCACCTCCAGCAGGATGTCGAGGGCATCCTCCACCTCCAGCCTCTCCTGGCGCATATAGTGACGCAGCAGGCGCACCAGCCCGATGTCATCCTCGCGGATGCTGATCAGCAGGTTGTTGCGCAGGGTAAAAGAGACGTGGACACCCTTGGTGTCACGGCCGATCCGCTGGGGGAACAGGGAGTGAATGTGCAGACCATCGGTATCCCAGTAGAAACGGGCGGATGCTTCGATGTCGTCCAGCTCTTCCTTGTCGGGGACCTCTTCCAGAAACAGGCCCGTCAACCATTCTCGCTCTGCCGTGTCCGGCTTATAGGCATCCAGCCAGACGGTGTTGTCAGGCACTATGTCGTCAGGCCCGAGCGTGATGATGTCCAGTACCTTGTTATTGAGAATGTAGGCGGTGATCATCTGTCCCCCCTTAAAAAGTCATGGGTAATCAGGGATGGTTGCACAGGTCATGCGGCCTAGATCGCATAGAAAGCGATCCCGTGGATAAGCAAAACGGGCCGATGGAAAACCTGAATGCGGCGAACTATACAGGGGCGGGGCGTGCTTGTCAGGGCCTATTCATCCGAGGTTCAGCCTGTTCGCTCAAAAAAACAGCGAGGTCGGATCAGCGGATCTGGCCGTGAAAGTGACAGCCTGTTGACTGTCGCATTGCGCCGAGTGCCCGTCTGGGGGGATAGACCTTAGTGGGATAGTTGGGTCCGGACCCTCCTTGCGGTGGCGTCCAGACGATGTTCTGGAATTGTGTATCCTTGATGTCGCCGCTGGTCTGTATGGGCAGCCCGTCACATATTGGGATAGTTGGGTCCGGACCCTCCTTGCGGTGGCGTCCAGATGATGTTCTGGCTGGGATCCTTGATGTCACAGGTCTTGCAGTGAATGCAGTTGGCTGCGTTGATCTGCAAGTAAGGCTGGCGTTCGCTTTCCACTATCTCGAACACCCCGGCCGGGCAGTAACGCTGGGCGGGCTCGGCCCAGGTGGGCAGGTTGACCGTCACCGGGATACTCGCGTCCTGCAACGTGAGGTGGCAGGGTTGATCCTCATCGTGACTGGTGTTGGCCAGATAGACGGAGGAGGGCTTGTCAAAGCTGAGTTTGCCATCGGGCTTGGGATAATCGATGGGATCGCAGCGGCTGGCCATGCGCAGTTGACGGTAGTCCGGCTCCCTGTCCAGCAGGGTAAAAGGGGATCCCCGCTGGGAGAGCAGAGACCGAGGCAGCCGTTGCTCCAGCCAGTTGAAGGCGCCGCCAAGCAAGGGGCCCCAGCGATGCAGGGCTGCGCCGAAGTTGCGGGCACTCTTCAGCTCCTGCCCCAGCCAGCTCTGTTGCAACGCATCGCTGTACTCGGCCAGATCCTGCCCCCCCTCATCGCCACCGCGCAGACTCATGGCGACGGTTTTCGCCGCCAGCATGCCCGATTTCATGGCGGTGTGAATGCCCTTGATGCGGGAAAAGTCCAGGGTGCCGGCATCGCAGCCGATCAGCAGCCCACCGGGAAAGTGCATGCGCGGCAGGGAGTGCCAGCCGCCCTTGGTAATGGCGCGGGCGCCGTAGCTGATGCGCTCGCCGCCCTGCAGGGTCTGCGCGATGAGTGGATGGTGCTTGAGGCGCTGGAACTCGTCGAACGGGCTGAGCCAGGGGTTGCTGTAGTTAAGATCGACAATGAGCCCGACCGTCACCTGATTGCCTTCCATGTGATAGAGGTAGAAGCCGCCCTGGCTCTTGCTGGCTCGGCGCTCGACCAGTGGCCAGCCGCTGCCATGGAGCACCAGACCCGGCTTGGCCTGCTCTGCGGGCACCTGCCAGAGCTCCTTGAAGCCGATAGCATAGTGCTGCGGCTGGGCGCTGTTTTCCAGATTGAACTCGGCGATCAACTGCTTGCCCAGATGGCCGCGGGCCCCTTCGGCAAACAGGGTGTAGCGGCCATAGAGCGCCATGCCGGGCACGTGATCCGCCTTGGGATTGCCAGCTCTGTCCAGCCCGAGATCGCCGGTGATCACACCTCTCACCCGTCCCGCTTCCATGATGAGCTTGCTTGCGGTAAAACCCGGGTATATTTCGACTCCCAGCTGCTCGGCCTGTTGACCGAGCCAGCGGCAGAGGTTGCCCAGGCTGAGGATATGGCTGCCATCGTTGTGCATGCGCGGCGGCACAGCCCAATGGGGCAGTTGCAGGGCGCGCCGCTCGTTTTGTAACAGATGCACCTGATCATCGTTAACGGGTATGCCAAGGGGCGCCTGCTGCCAGCTGTCCGGCAACAGCTCCTTGAGGGCGACGGGATCAAACAGGGCACCGGAGAGCAGATGGGCGCCGACTTCCGCTCCCTTTTCCAGCAGACAGACCGAGAGATCGGCATTGTGCTGCTTCAGGGCGATGGCGGCACTGAGGCCTGCCGGGCCGCCACCGACGATGACGACATCAAATTCCATTGCTTCGCGTTCCATCTTGCCTCTGCGCTTGACTTGGCCTAGGGTAGTGCTGGTAGTTTACGTAAACGTAAAGCAATTGTAAGCAAAAAAATGTGAGGGCTCGTCAATGGATTCACTCAACCGAAGCGAGGGATGCGCGTCATGAAGCTGCTGGTCGCGATCAAGCGGGTACTGGATTACAACGTCAAGATCCGGGTCAAGAGCGATGGCTCCGACGTGGAGCTCGCCAATGTGAAGATGGGGATCAACCCGTTTTGTGAAATTGCGGTGGAGGAGGGGGTGAGGCTACGTGAAGCCGGCATCGCGACCGAGCTGGTGGTGGTGACCTTCGGACCGGAGGCTGCGGTCGAGCAGTTGCGCCATGCCCTGGCGCTGGGGGCGGATCGGGCCCGCCATTATGTGATCGATGAGACCCTTACTCCGCTTACCGTGGCGCGCGCCCTGCAACAGGTGTGTGAGCAGGAGCGGCCGGATCTGGTGCTGCTTGGCAAGCAGTCCATCGATTCTGACAACAACCAGGTGGGCCAGATGCTCTCAGCCCTCACCGATTGGCCGCTGGCTACCTTCGCCTCCGCCATCAAGCTGGTGGAGGGGGAGTTGCAGGTGACCCGCGAGATCGACGGTGGCCTGGAGACCCTCGGTATGCCGTTGCCTGCCGTGGTGACGGTGGATCTGCGCCTGAACGAACCTCGCTTTGCATCGCTCCCCAACATCATGAAGGCCAAGCGCAAGCCGCTCGAGAGTGCCCCCTTCACGACCCTCGGCGTCGAACCGGCCGGCCATACCCGGCTGCTTGGTGTGATGGCACCGCCGGGGCGTCGTGCCGGCATCCGGGTCGGCTCGGTGGACGAGCTGCTGGACAAACTCAAGCACGAAGCCAAGGTACTGCCATGAGCGCATTGATGATGGTGAAACATAGTGCGTGCCTGCCCCAGGTTGGTATGAGGGCTGGCGCGATGGAAAGCGTTACTAACGATAGGGTGCTGCCATGAGCGTACTGGTTATTGCGGAACATCATCAGGGCAGGCTTGCCGACAACGTGGCCCAGCTGGTCACGGCGGCAGGCCAGCTTGGCGGCGAGGTGCATCTGTTGCTGCTGGGTCAGGGGCTGACCGAGGCGGGCGAACAGGCCGCTTGTCTGCAAGGGGTGAACAGGGTGCTGCTGGCCGAGCATCCCATACTGGCGGAACGGCTGAACGACGGGGTTGATCCGCTGCTCGCCCACATTGCACGTGACTATCAGCACTGTCTGATGGCGGCCAGCACCCAGGGCAAGGATCTGCTGCCACGGGTCGCGGCCAGGCTCGGGGTGGAGATGCTCTCCGAGGTGACTGGTATAGAGAGCGGCGATACCTTCCTGCGTCCCATCTACGCGGGCAATGCCGTTGCCCGGGTGGCGAGCAGTGCTCCCATCAAGGTGCTCACCATCCGGCCGACCGCCTTTGCCAAGGCCGAGGTCGGGGCTGGGCAGGCTGCTGTCGAGCGGCTGCCGGTGGCCGATGTGGCCTGCCGGATCCGGCTGGTCGAGCGGTGCGCCGTGCGATCCGCCCGGCCCGAGCTTGCGGCGGCGCGGGTGGTGGTCTCCGGCGGACGGGCGCTTGGCTCCAAGGCGCAGTTTGCCCTTATCGAGGCGCTGGCCGACAAGCTGGGCGGCGCGGTCGGGGCGTCGCGGGCGGCGGTGGATGCGGGTTATGTGGCCAACGATCTGCAGGTGGGTCAGACCGGCAAGGTGGTCGCGCCTGAACTCTATATCGCGGTTGGCATTTCGGGGGCCATTCAGCATCTGGCGGGCATGAAAGAGTCGAAGGTGATAGTGGCCATCAACAAGGACAGCGAGGCCCCCATCTTTCAGGTGGCTGACTACGGTCTGGTGGGGGATCTGTTCACCCTGCTGCCCGAGCTCACCGCCAAGCTGTGAATTTGTTGAAAAGAGGCCTTACCTGCCATTGATGCGGTCTGCCCCCCATTTCCATGCATGTTCCCTGCAAGCCCTGACCTGTTCAGGGCTTTTTCGATGGCAGCCCGACTTGACCCGGGCGATAAAAGCTTGAGCCAGCGCCCAAAAAGCCTTTGATCCTGGGGCGGCTCTTGTGTAAAACCAGACACGTCATCGATTACTCTCATCCACTCACGGAAAGCGTCATGAGCAAACAGATTTACAACTTCTGCGCCGGCCCCGCCATGTTGCCGGTTGAAGTCATGGAGCGCGCCCAGCGCGAATTTTGTAATTTTCAGGGGCTGGGAGCCTCGGTCATGGAGCTCTCCCATCGCGGCAAGCCCTATATGGCGGTCGCCGAGAAGGCCGAAGCTGACCTGCGCGACTTGCTGGCGGTGCCGGACAACTACAAGGTGCTCTTCATGCACGGTGGTGGTCGCGGCCAGTTTTCCGCCGTGCCCATGAACCTGCTGGGTGGCGCCAACAAAAAGGCCGATTATCTGCTGACCGGTGTCTGGGCCCAGAGCGCCGTGGATGAAGCCCACAAGTACGGTGACATCCAGACCTTCCCGGGGGTTGCCAAGAATGCGCAGGGGATCTCCCATCTGCTGCCGACCCCGGCGTTTCGCGCCGATGCGGCCTTTGTGCACTACTGCCCGAACGAAACCATCGATGGCATAGAGATGTTTGACATCCCGGCCACCGGCGATGTGCCATTGGTGGCGGATCTCTCCTCCACCATTCTCTCCCGTCCCATGGATGTGAGCCGTTTTGGTGTTATCTACGCCGGTGCCCAGAAGAACATAGGCCCGTCAGGGCTGGCTATCGCCATCGTACGTGACGACCTGCTGAACCAGGCGAGAGCCGACGTGCCCTCGATTTTTGACTACCAGCTCACCGCCAAGCACGACTCCATGTTCAATACGCCGCCCACCTACGCCTGGTATCTGGCCGGTCTGGTGTTCGAGTGGCTGAAAGAACAGGGCGGGCTCGAGGCGATGGAGGCGCGCAACAAGGAAAAAGCCGATTTCCTCTACGGCTATCTCGACCAGTCCAGCTTCTATGGCAACAAGGTGGATGCCAGCTGCCGCTCCCGCATGAATATCCCGTTCCAGCTCAAGAAAGATGCCCTGGACAAGCAGTTCCTGGCCGAGTCGGAAGCGGCCGGTCTGTTGGCACTGAAAGGGCACCGTATCGTCGGTGGCATGCGAGCCAGCCTCTACAACGCCATGCCGCTGGAAGGGGTCAAGGCCCTGGTGAGCTTTATGGATGGCTTTGCCAAACGTCACGGCTGAGGCGTTTTTCCCCCATGACAGACGCCGGGGACTCCCCGGCGTCTGTTTTTTCAGTGGATCCTGATCGACCGCGAGTCTGGCCCACTTTTGTGCAGTGAGCGGTCTTGCCGAGCAAGGCGCGGGCTGCTAACGTCCGGTCAGGTGAATTATTTGAGACAGTACAGGAAGTCTATGAATTCGTTGCGTTTGGAACCCATTTCTCGTGTGGCCGGTGAGGTCAATCTGCCCGGCTCCAAGAGCGTGTCCAACCGGGCCCTGCTGCTGGCGGCCCTGGCCCGCGGCACTACCCGGCTGACCAACCTGCTCGACAGCGATGACATACGTCACATGCTGGCGGCACTGACCCAGCTCGGGGTCAAGTACAAGCTCTCCGCCGACAAGACAGCGTGCACTGTGCACGGTCTGGGCCGCAGCTTCGCGGTGAAGGAACCAGTCAATCTGTTCCTCGGCAACGCCGGCACCGCGATGCGTCCGCTCTGCGCTGCGCTGTGTCTCGGCTCCGGCGAATACACCCTGGGCGGCGAGCCGCGCATGGAAGAGCGCCCCATCGGCCATCTGGTGGATGCCCTGCGCGAAGCGGGTGCCCATATCCAGTACCTGAAAAAAGACGGCTACCCACCGCTGGTGGTGGACGCCAAGGGCTTGTGGGGCGGTGACGTGCACGTCGATGGCTCCGTCTCCAGCCAGTTTTTGACGGCGTTTTTGATGGCGGCGCCCATGGCGGCCGGTGACACCCGCATCCACATCAAGGGGGAGCTGGTCTCCAAGCCCTACATCGACATCACCCTGCACATCATGAAGCAGTTCGGGGTGGTGATTGAGCACGACAACTACAAGCTGTTCTACATCAAGGGCAACCAGACCTACATCAGCCCGGGTGATTTTCTGGTGGAAGGGGATGCCTCCAGCGCTTCCTACTTCCTTGCAGCCGGCGCCATCAAGGGCAAGGTGCGCGTGACGGGCATCGGCAAGCACAGCATTCAGGGCGACATTCACTTCGCCGATGTGCTGGAGAAGATGGGCGCGCGCATCACCTGGGGCGACGACTTCATTGAGGCGGAGCAGGCACCGCTGCACGGGGTGGATATGGACATGAACCATATTCCCGATGCGGCCATGACCATTGCCGTTGCCGCGCTGTTTGCCGAGGGGCCCACCTCCATTCGCAATATCTACAACTGGCGGGTGAAGGAGACCGATCGTCTGCACGCCATGGCGACCGAGCTGCGCAAGCTGGGTGTGGAGGTGGAGGAGGGACATGACTTCATCACCGTGACCCCGCCGACCCAGCTCAAGCACGCCGAGATCGATACCTACAACGATCACCGTATCGCCATGTGCTTCTCGCTGGTGGCGCTGTCAGATACCGCCGTCACCATCAATGATCCGGGCTGTACTTCCAAGACCTTCCCGGACTACTTCGACAAATTGGCCAGCGTCAGTCAGGCCATGTGACCCTGTTGGGCCCGCCTTGGTGCGGGCCTTTTCATCTCTGCCCCGCTTGTGACTGCCCCATTGTTGCTCTGCTCAGCACACTTGCCCCTGAGCGCTAGCAGTAATATGCAAACTTGCAAGACACGATCTGAAAATTCCTGATGAGATAATGTAATTTTCTATTTACACCGTCCCGACTGCGGGCTAGATTGAGGTTTCTTTATCGCAGTAATCTAGCAGGAAGTCTTGTCATGCAGCATCAAACCGACGACGTTCGTATCAGTGAAATCAAAGAGTTATTACCCCCGGTTGCGGTGCTTGAGAAGTTTCCGGCCACCGAGACCGCCTCATCTACCGTGTTCGAATCCCGCCAGGCTATTCACCGGATCCTGGCCGGTGACGATCAGCGTCTGCTGGTGGTGATCGGTCCCTGCTCCATCCACGACCCCGTAGCTGCGCTGGAATATGGCAAGCGCCTCAAGACCTTGCGTGACGAGCTCAAGGGTCAGCTGGAAATCGTGATGCGGGTCTACTTCGAGAAGCCACGCACCACGGTCGGCTGGAAGGGGCTGATCAATGACCCCTACCTCAACAACAGCTGCCAGATCAACGACGGTCTGCGCATCGGTCGCAAGCTGCTGCTGGATCTCAATGACATGGGGCTGCCGACCGCCTCCGAGTTCCTCGACATGATCACCCCGCAATATGTGGCGGATCTGATGAGCTGGGGGGCCATCGGTGCCCGTACCACCGAATCCCAGGTGCACCGTGAGCTGGCCTCCGGTCTTTCTTGCCCGGTGGGCTTCAAGAACGGCACGGATGGCACCATCAAGGTAGCCATCGATGCCATCGGCGCCGCCAGCGCGCCACACCATTTCCTGTCGGTCACCAAGTATGGCCACTCCGCCATTGTCGCGACCCGGGGCAACCCGGACTGCCACATTATTCTGCGTGGCGGCCGCGAGCCGAACTACAGCTCCGCCCATGTTGATGAGGTGGTGAAGGGATTGGACAAGGCCGGTCTGCCGCAGAAGGTGATGATCGACTTTAGCCACGCCAACAGCAGCAAGCAGTTCAAGAACCAGATGGTGGTGGCCGAGGACGTGGCCGGTCAGTTGCGTGCCGGCAGTAAGGCGGTATTTGGCGTCATGGTGGAAAGTCACCTGGTGGAAGGGCGCCAGGATCTGGTGGATGGGTGCGAGCTCACCGTCGGTCAGAGCATCACGGATGCCTGCATTGGCTGGGCCGATACCGACGTGCTGCTGCGTACGCTGGCCGATGCGGTGGCGACTCGCAACGCAGGCTGAGCCTGCTCTGTCCCGGCTGACTGCCTGCGGCAGCAGCCAGACAATACACAAAGCGCGACCCGGGTCGTAATGTGGATCAGTTCAGGGGCCAGTGACCGCTTCTTCTGATGTGTGAAAATCCGAAACCTGTTGATTGGTTTCGGATTTTTTATGCCTATTACACAGGCTCTCGGTTTTCTTCACGCCAGTCATGCTGCCAGGTGCAGCCCCGTTGTCGCCCCCCAGCGCCTTCCTGCAAGCGCGCCAAATGGTTGGGGACAAAAGCATCAAGCGCCTGGTGGGATGTGTTGCTGGTGCACAACCCGCTACGTAGCCAGATGACGAAGATGGCGGCGGGATACACGGCAAATCAGCTGAGTTTTCACATGGCGTCGGTCTACCTTGTCCATGAGTTGAGCTGTATGGCCTATGTGTTACCGGGGTATATCCCGGGGTGAGGGGCAGATCTGGAGAAACAAGCGGTACAGTTCGTATGACCACAGAGAAGAGAGCGCAGTTATCCCCGCAGCGTGAAGCCGAGACCACAGCCGTACAGTGTGAAAAAAGCCAATAAAAATAATGCCAGTCAGGCTTAACTGACTGGCATTAGAGCCAGTAGACCTTTTTTATGTGATACCGTCAGCTGCAGCAGCGCCCCTTGACCAGGTTGCCGATGGCGACCACTACGAAGACCAGCAGGTAGGCGGCGAAGATGGCCACCAGCCACTGGGGCATGGAAAAGCCCAGGAACTGCCAGCTGATCTCGCTGCAATCCCCATCCGGGAAGAACAGCCAGGGGATCCACTGATCGAGGGGGGCCCAGCTCGGGAAATCAGCAAAGGGACTGCAGACGTTGAACGGGGAGGGGTTCATCTGGTAATTCACATGCTGCAGTGCCAGCTGGAGGCCGCGGAAGGCACTGTAGCCCCACAGCAGCAGGGCACTCCAGCGCACATACCACTTCTGCGGCGCTACCATGCCGAGCAAGCCTGCCAGTATGACCCCCAGAGTGGCGATACGCTCATAGATGCACATGACGCAAGGATGCAGACCCAGCACGTGCTGGAAGAAGAGGGCGCTCAACTCGAGGAAGAGGGCGGAGGCGGCAAGCAGGCCCCATGCCAGTCGATGGGCGGCAATACGTCGCAGAAACTCAATCATCTGGTTGATCTCACAGAAAAAACAGTGGCTGAATTAGAGCAGAGCAGTGGCTAAAAAGAAAGGGCCCTGGCGGGCCCTTATGGGGTCAATGCAGCGCAGGCAGAACCGCAGGCGTGACGTTGTCGAGTACCAGCCAGCCGGCCTGATAGAACCACTCGGTCATCGGGCTGAGCAGCATCTCCACCGAGAGGAAACCCACCACTCCCAGCACCAGGGTGTAGGGCAGAGCCATCCATACCATGCGGCCATAGGAGAGGCGCAACAAGGGGGCCAGTGCCGAGGTCAGCATGAACAGGAAGGCCGCTTGGCCGTTGGGGGTGGCGACGGATGGCAGGTTGGTGCCGGTGTTGATGGCGACAGCCAGCAGATCGAACTGCTCACGGCTGATGGCGTTGTTGAGCAGGGCCGTCTTTACCTCATTGATGTAGACGGTGCCGACGAAGACGTTGTCACTGACCATGGAGAGCAGGCCGTTGGCCAGATAGAAGAGGGCGAGCTGATCGTCCGGCTCGGCGGCCAATACCCACTGGATCACGGGTTTGAACAACTGCTGATCGATGATGACGGCCACTATGCTGAAGAAGACGGCGAGCAGGGCGGTGAAGGGCAGGGCCTCTTGGAACGCCTTGCCGAGCGAATGCTCATCTGTGATGCCAGTCAGTGAGGTAGCCAGCACTATGACAGATAGCCCGATCAGCCCCACCGCCGCCAGGTGCATGGCCAGCCCTGTGATCAGCCAGAGGGCGATCAGCGCCTGTACTATCAGCTTGGCCTTGTCTTGCGGGGAGCGCTCGGCCTCTTCGTAGCGGTTGTAATCTTCCATGATGCGACGCACCGCATCCGGCAACTGGGTGCCATAGCCAAACCAGCGGCACTTCTCGACCAGGATGCAGGTGAGCAGGCCGCAGAAAAACACGGGAACTGTGACCGGTGACATACGGATGGCAAACTCACCAAAATGCCAGCCAGCTTGCTCACCTATGATCAGGTTTTGCGGCTCTCCCACCAGGGTGCAGACGCCACCGATGGCTGTCCCTATGGCTGCGTGCATCATCAGGCTGCGCAGGAAGGCACGGAAGTCGTCCAGATGCTGGCGATTGAGCTCGTTGACGGAATTGTCATTGGTGTGGTCGTGCGGATTGCCGAACTCCTTGCCAGAGGAGACCTTGTGGTAGATGGCGTAGAAGCCTGTCGCGACGCTGATCACCACGGCGATCACTGTCAGGGCGTCAAGGAAGGCAGACAGGAAGGCCGATACCAGACAAAACGCCAAGGAGAGCAGGGTCTTGGAGTGGATCCGGATCAGCAGTTTGGTAAACACGTAGAGCAGCAACTGCTTCATGAAGTAGATGCCGGCCACCATGAACACCAGTAGCAGCAGCACCTCTATGTTGGCCACCAGCTCATGCTTGACCTGTTCTGCCGAGGTCATGCCGATCAGCACAGCCTCGATAGCCAGCAAGCCACCGGGTTGCAGTGGATAGCACTTGAGCGCCATGGCCAGGGTGAAGATGAATTGAACCACCAGCAGCCAGCCGGCGGCGAAAGGATCAAGATGGAAGGCGATCGGGTTGATTAGCAGAAATAGCAAAATGGCGGCCTTGTACCACCGGGGTGCATTGCCCAGGAAGTTCTTGGCAAAGGCTTGCCCTAAGCTGATTGGCATAATATGGGTCTCTGTTTTGTTGTTGGTATCTGCGTCTATGCAGTCAAGACAGGCTCGACCAGAACATCCGGATGTTGTCCCTTATCAGATTGATTCCTCATGATTTTAATCAAAAAGAGGCGTAACTATAAATAACATAGTGCCCCTTGCCCAAGAGAATGTCGGTTTTATCGCCAGACGGCGGGGTTGGCTGGCACCTATCGCGTGGTTTCATACATTTTTTTAACAAAACGGCCTGCTTATGTGAGCAGAGGACTGACCTTCTGCTTGCCAGCCCTCTCTGCTTTGCTATTATTCGGGGGCCTTTTTACGTACTACAACAGAGTCACTACATGGTCATAAAAGCGCAGAGCCCTGCAGGGTTTGCCGAGGAATACATCATCGAGTCCATCTGGAACAATCGCTTTCCTCCAGGATCCATATTGCCGGCCGAGCGTGAGCTGTCCGAGCTGATCGGGGTGACTCGTACTACCTTGCGCGAAGTGTTGCAGCGTTTGGCCCGCGATGGCTGGCTCACCATCCAGCATGGCAAACCGACCAAGGTGAACAATTTCTGGGAGACCTCGGGTCTCAACATCTTGGAAACTCTGGCCCGTCTGGATCAGGACAAGGTGCCGGATCTGGTGGCTCAGCTGTTGTCGGCGCGTACCAATATCTGCACCATTTTCATCCGTGGTGCGATTCGCAATAATCCTGAGCAAGCTGCCGAGATACTGCGTGGTGCCAAGGCTGTGGATAGCACTCCGGAAGCGTATGCGGAGTTTGATTATCGTCTGCACCATCAGCTCTCCTTTGCTTCCGGCAACCCCATCTACGCCTTGATCCTCAATGGCTTCAAGGGACTCTATAGTCGGGTTGGACGTTACTACTTCTCTGACAAGCAGGCCCGTGAAACGGCGGATGCCTATTACAAGACCTTGTTGGATCTGGCCGAGACCAAGAATCATGAAGCCGTGTTCATGACGGTACGCCAGTACGGGATAGAGTCCGGCAAGCTGTGGACCCGCTTGCGCCAGGATATGCCGAGCAATCTGTGCGATAACTGATTGTTGATGCAAAGAGAAACGCGCCTTCTGGCGCGTTTTTTTATGGCTGAAAGTGGCCTTAGACCGGTTTTTTCTCCGGACAGCGGCCTATGATGTCAGCGGGCAAGTCGCCGTTATCCTGCTCCAGTACCACATCGAATCCCCAGAGCTGATGCAGATGCCTGAGTACCTCGTGGCGGGAATCCCCCAGCGGGATCCGATTGTGTGGCACATAGCGCAGAGTCAGCGACCGATCTCCTTTTACTGCAACGTTGTAGACCTGAATGTTGGGCTCCAGATTGCTCAAGTTGTACTGGGCTGACAGGGTATTGCGCACCAGTCTATAACCCTCCTCGTTGTGGATGGCGGAGACCTTGAGGTAGTTCTTCAGATCGTCATCGTCGATGGCGAACAGCTTCATCTCCCGCATCACCTTGGGGCTCAGGAACTGACTGATGAAACTCTCGTCCTTGAAGTTCTGCATGGCAAAATGCAGTGTATCCACCCAATTGGTGCCGGCGTAATCGGGGAACCAGTATCTGTCCTCCTCCGTCGGGTTCTCGCAGATGCGGCGCAGATCGGTAAACATGGCAAAACCGAGGGCGTAGGGGTTGATCCCCGAGTAGTAGCGACTGTTGTAGGGGGGCTGGTACACCACGTTGGTGTGGCTGTGCAACACCTCTATCATGAATCGATCACTGATCTTGCCCTCGTCATACAGGTGGTTGAGGATGGTGTAGTGCCAGAAGGTGGCCCACCCTTCATTCATGACCTGAGTCTGTTTTTGCGGGTAGAAGTACTGACTGATCTTGCGCACTATGCGCACTATCTCGCGCTGCCAGGGCTCAAGCAGGGGGGCATTTTTCTCGATGAAGTAGAGGATATTCTCCTGTGGTTCGGCCGGGTAGCGTCTGTCTTCGACACCCAGGGCCTTATGCTGCTTGGGCAGGGTGCGCCACAGTTCGTTGACCTGGGTTTGCAGATAGTCTTCCCGCGCTTTCTGGCGACGCTTCTCCTCTGCCAGCGAGATCTTTTGCGGTCGCTTGTAACGGTCAACGCCGAAGTTCATCAGCGCATGGCAGGAGTCGAGCAGTTTCTCCACCGCATCGATACCGTGTTTCTCTTCGCATTCGGTGATGTAGTTCTTGGCGAACAACAGGTAGTCGATGATGGAAGAGGCATCGGTCCAAGTCTTGAACAGATAGTTGTTTTTGAAGAAGGAGTTGTGGCCATAGCAGGCGTGCGCCATCACCAGCGCCTGCATCGGCATTGTGTTCTCCTCCATCAGGTAGGCGATACAGGGATCCGAGTTGATGACGATCTCATAGGCCAGCCCCATCTGGCCGCGTTTGTAGTTGCGATCGGTGTGGATGAAGCGCTTGCCAAATGACCAGTGCTGGTAGCCAATGGGCATGCCGACGCTGGAGTAGGCGTCCATCATCTGCTCTGCCGTGATCACCTCGATCTGGTTGGGGTAGGTATCCAGTCGATAGAACTTGGCGACCCGGGCGATCTCCTGATGATAGGTTTCCAGCAGATCGAAGTTCCAGTCAGGGCCATCGTCCAATGGCGCTATTTTTCTTGCGGTTTCTACCATATGACCTCCCTCACGCCGCTTGCTTCTTGAACAGCTCCCGGAATACCGGATAAATATCCTCGACCTTGCGAATGTGCTCCATCGCGAAATGGGGGAACTGGCTGGCCACCGACTCATATTCGTGCCACAGAGTCTGGTGGGCGCGGGTGGTGATCTCGATATAGGAGTAGTACCGCACCTGCGGCATTATGTCCCGCATCAGGATCTCCCGGCATTGCGGTGAATCATCGGCCCAGTTGTCACCATCGGACGCTTGCGCGGCATAGATGTTCCATTGATGGGCGGGGTAACGCTCGTTGATGATGTCGTTCATCATCTTGAGCGCGCTGGAGACAATGGTGCCGCCAGTCTCCTGGGAGTAGAAAAACTCGTGCTCATCCACCTCCTTGGCCTGGGTATGGTGGCGTATATAGACCACTTCCACGTTCTTGTAGGTCCGGCTCAGGAACAGATAGAGCAGGATATAGAAGCGCTTGGCCATCTCCTTGGTAGCCTGATCCATGGAACCCGACACGTCCATCAGGCAGAACATCACCGCCTGGCTGGAAGGCACGGGCCGTTTGACGAAGTTGTTGAATTTGAGATCGAAGGTGTCGATAAAAGGCACCGCTGCGATCCGCCGTTTCAGCTCCCTGATCTCCTTCTCAAGCAGGGTGATTTCGGCGAAATGTTCGTTGGGATCGGCCGCCAACAGTACCAGCCGTTCTTCCAGTTCATGCAGCTGGCGTTTTTTGCCCGCTTGCAACGCCATACGCCGAGCAAGCGAGTTTTGCAGGGAACGCACCACGTTGATGTTGGCGGGCACCCCGTTGGAGGTGTAGCCCGCCCGGTAGGTTTTCACTTCCATGAGCTGGTTGAGCTGGTTTTTCTGCAGCCGCGGCAGCTCCAAATCTTCAAACAGCAGATCGAGATACTCATCCTTGGAGATCTGGAATACAAAATCGTCAGCGCCTTCCCCCTGATTGGATGCCTGGCCTTCTCCCGCTCCTTGACCTGCGCCACCTCCCTTGGGGCGGTCAATCTTGTCACCGGAGACAAACTGGTCATTGCCGGGATGCACCATCTCCCGTTTACCGCCGTGCCCCTGATGAAAATGGGGCTCGCCGATATCCTTGGTCGGGATGCTGATACTTTCGCCCTTGTCTACGTCCTGAATGCTGCGCTTGGAGACAGCATCCGAGACCGCTTGTTTTATCTGCTTCTTGTAGCGGCGGATGAAGCGCTGCCGATTGACAGCGCTTTTGTTTTTGCCGTTGAGCCTGCGGTCGATAAAATGCGCCATAACTCCCCCTTGAACCACGGCAGGGTCAGGATGACTTGCGTACCCTGAGATACCATTCGGAGAGCAGTCGCACCTGTTTGCGGGTGTAGCCTTTCTCCATCATCCGTTCGACAAAGTTATCGTGCTTCTTCTGCTCCTCGGCCGAGGTTTTGCTGTTGAAGGAGATAACCGGCAGCAGCTCTTCCGTGTTGGAGAACATCTTCTTCTCGATTACGGTGCGCAGCTTCTCGTAACTGGTCCAGTTGGGGTTACGGCCTGCATTGTTGGCCCGGGCACGCAGCACGAAGTTGACGATTTCGTTACGGAAATCCTTCGGATTGCTGATCCCGGCGGGTTTCTCAATCTTCTCCAGCTCGCTGTTGAGCGACGAGCGATCAAACAGCTGACCGGTTTCCGGGTCACGGTACTCCTGATCCTGGATCCAGAAGTCGGCGTAGGTGACGTAGCGATCGAAGATGTTCTGGCCGTACTCGGAGTAGGACTCGAGATAGGCGGTCTGGATCTCCTTGCCAATGAACTCCACATAGCGCGGCGTCAGATAGCCCTTGATGAATTCGAGGTAGCGATCGTGCAGCTCCTGTGGGAACTGCTCACGCTCTATCTGTTGTTCCAGCACGTAGAAGAGATGCACCGGGTTGGCTGCCACTTCCGCGTGGTCGAAGTTGAAGACGCGGGAGAGGATCTTGAACGCAAAGCGGGTTGACAAGCCATTCATACCCTCGTCCACACCGGCGTAGTCACGGTACTCCTGATAGCTCTTCGCCTTGGGATCCGTGTCTTTCAGGCTCTCGCCATCATAGACCCGCATCTTGGAGTAGAGGCTGGAGTTTTCCGGCTCTTTCAGTCGGGAGAGGACGGAGAACTGACCCAACAGTTCCAAGGTGCCAGGTGCGCACTTGGCGTCAGTCAACTCGCTGTTTATAAGCAGTTTCTCGTATATTTTCACCTCTTCCGAAACACGCAGGCAGTAGGGCACCTTGACGATGTAGACACGGTCGAGGAAGGCCTCGTTGTTCTTGTTGTTGCGGAACTGCTGCCACTCGGATTCGTTGGAGTGAGCCAGCAGAATACCGTCGAAGGGGAGGGCGGAAAGTCCCTCTGTGCCGTTGTAGTTCCCCTCTTGGGTGGCGGTCAGGAGTGGATGCAGTACCTTTATCGGTGCCTTGAACATCTCCACGAACTCCATGATCCCCTGGTTCGCCTTGCACAGCGCCCCTGAGTAGGAGTAAGCATCGGCATCATCCTGGGCAAAATGCTCCAGCATGCGGATGTCGACCTTGCCGACCAGAGAGGAGATATCCTGGTTGTTGTCATCACCCGGTTCCGTCTTGGCGATGGCAATCTGATCGAGGATGGAAGGGTTGACCTTCTCTACCTTGAACTTGGAGATGTCGCCACCGAACTCGTGCAGTCGCTTGGCCACCCAGGGCGACATGATGGGGCGCAGGTATCGGCGTGGAATGCCATACTCTTTTTCCAGCAGCTCGCCATCCTCTTCGATGTCGAACAGACAGAAGGGGTGATCGTTGACCGGTGAGCCCTTGATACGATAGACAGGCACTTTCTGCATCAGAGACTTGAGCTTTTCAGCCAGAGAGGATTTGCCGCCGCCAACCGGCCCCAGCAGATAGAGTATCTGCTTCTTCTCTTCCAGCCCTTGAGCCGAGTGCTTGAGGTAGGAGACGATCTGTTCGATGGCCTCTTCCATACCGTAGAAATCTTTGAAGGCGGGATAGCGTGCGACGACGCGGTTGGAAAAAAGACGACTGAGTCTGGGATTGACCGAGGTGTCGATCATTTCCGGCTCGCCGATGGCGACCAGCAAGCGCTCGGCAGCGGAGGCATAGCAGGCTTTGTCCTGCTTACACATGTCCAGAAACTCCTGGATGCTGTACTCCTCTTCCCTGGCTTTCTCGTATCGCTGTTGATAATGCTCGAAGATGCCCATAACTTTGCCCTCGTTATAGTCGCTTACCCTGAAAAGAGTGGATCACTACTTTTGTTCTGTTTACCTCATTAAGCCTAGTCAACAGCCCTCAGTAATCCATCACCATCTATTGGTTTAAATTTGCAAGGGTACTTCCCGATCCTGATGCGGGAAGGCGCAATCAGTGACACACCTATGTTACTGACTGTTAAATTATTTTTGCCACGATAGTGAGGTAAATGTCAAAGACATAAAAATAAATTTTTGCCAGAAAATGGAAAGAAGATCGAATTTATCGGGTCATCTGGCTGCAGCCTAGACGGGGCAAGGGGGAGGGAAAATAGCAAGAAGGAAATTTATTACGTTTACGTCAGCGTAATGCTAATGGCTTGGTGTCTCCGCTCTAATTTTTACATTGACGCTACATTAGGGCTGCTCTAGATTGGCCCTGTGTCAGGCAGTCAGCGCTTTAGCAAGAGAGTGTTGGCTGCGGATACAAAGCTCTGTTTAAGCACGTTTCCGTTGGCTTGACCCTCGCAACAGCGAGGGTCTTATTTTTTCAACGCAGTGCGCACGAGCACAGAGATGCTCAGTCGTGATGGGCGGGGTAGATCCGTGACACCGCCGCCAGCACGTCGGCAAACGGATGAGCGGCCAGCTGGCCAAAGCCCGCCAGGCTTTTTGCCTTTACCCGGGTGGTCAGTGGCGTGGCTATGCCGCACAGAAAACGGGTCAGAATGCGAGGATGGCGAGTGTGGCACAAGGCTATCAGGGGATCGCACCAGGCGAGCAACCCGTTTTCGTTGGGCAGGGTGAGGGGGGGTAGTGGTGGCAGGATGGCGACCTCGCCACGGCAGACGGAGCAGTGCCCGCATTGGCTTGGCGCCTGATCATCGGCAAAGTAGCGGGCCAGTTCATGGCTCAGGCAGCGAGTCGATGTAAAGAATGAGAGCAAGGCCTGCAACCGGGCCAGTTCACTCAACTCCTTCTTCTCGAACAGGGCATACAGCTCATTGGCCAGAACGTCGGTGTCCACTGCCTGGGGCAGGATCCGATAGACATCTGTCATCTGCTTGCTTTCCAGCTCTATCCAGCCCTGCTGTTGCAGATAATCCAGTGCCGCAGCGGCTCGCTGCCGTTCTCCCTGGTAACCTTGCCAGAGTGCATCGAAGTCCATGGTACACCAGCTGCGCGCCTGCGGGGCGCAGGCAAACAGCTGCTCCAGAAACTGGCGGCGATCCGGATTGAAACGGGCCAGGATCTCGGCCTTATCCAGCACGAACTTGAAGCGATACTCGGCGAAATAGCTGTAGGCTGGCGCTATGATGCCTGCCATCTCCAGATAGACCAGCAGTGTCTTGAGCGGCAACTGACGGATGTTGGTGTCGTTGGAGAGGCGCAGCAGACCAAACTCCCACTCGCTGCCGCTTTGTTGCAAGATCTCGAGCAGAGTTACTATGGCGGCACGATCGGGCGTATCCCCGTACACGAAATTCTCCAGCACGGGAAGTTGGGCGCGATTGGCCAGCACTATGCAGCGGGAAGGGAGCCCATCCCGCCCGGCACGGCCGATCTCCTGACTGTAGTTCTCGATGGATTTGGGCAGATCGTAGTGAATGACCCGGCGAATATCCGCCTTGTCTATACCCATGCCAAAGGCGATGGTGGCCACGATGCAATCCACTTTGCCTGCCATGAAGTCATGCTGGATCTGGCTGCGCAGGGCCGAGTCGAGCCCGGCATGATAGGCACACGCCCTGATCCCCGCCCGTTGCAGCAGCGCGGCACATTGCTGCGCCGTGTGCTGCAAGGTGACGTAGACGATGGTGGGGGCGCCGGGTTCGCGCCGCACTTCCGCTTGCAGCCAGCCATCGCGTGCCTCGGCGGGCAGGGGGACGACGGCCAGATCCAGGTTGGCGCGATAGAAACCGGTGACGATGAGCCCTTCATCCTTGATATCGAACTTGGCCTGCATGTCTGCCATGACCGCCGGCGTTGCCGTTGCGGTCAGCAGCAACACCAGGGGGATCTTCAGCTCGCGGCGGTAAGTCGGCAGCTTGAGGTAGTCGGGTCGAAAGTTGTGACCCCACTCCGAGATGCAGTGCGCCTCATCTACCACCAGCATCGACAGCGGCACCTGCTGGATGAAGCGGCGAAAGCGCTCGTTCTTGAGCCGCTCTACCGAGATCATCAGGATCTTGAGCTGACCGTCGCTGGCCTGTTGCATCACATGGCGGCTCTCCTCCGGCGTCTGGCTCGAATCCAGGGTCGCGGCGGCTATCCCCTTGCTGCGCAAGAAGGCGAGCTGGTCGTGCATCAGCGCGATCAACGGGGAGATCACCAGGGTCAGGTGGGGCAAGGCAAGGGCGGGTAGCTGGTAACAGAGAGACTTGCCGGAGCCGGTGGGAAAGATGGCGGCTGCGCTCTGGCCTGCCAGCAACCGGCTGATCACCGCTTCCTGACCGGGCCTTAACTGGTCGAAGCCGAAGTGGCGGGTCAACAGGGACGAGATCATGGCAGGACTCCAGTGTAAAACTTCCATGATACCACCGCCGGGGAGTATCTGGACGGCTAACCAGGGGAAAACGGCACCCAATTGGGTGCTGTTGATATTGTGTTGTCGTATTGTTGTCGGTTTTTTGTGAGGTTGACCGGATATTTTTCAGTGATTATGTGGAAAAAAACGATTGCAGATGGGATATTCCTTGTCCGCAATCCCGTGTGTTTCCGGACATGCTCAAGAGAAGGTTTGCCGGGGCAGATGACGCCAGCCTGTGACATGGGTGTCGCCTGGCGTAGCGATTGCCAACAGGACTAATGATTCACGCACTTCGGTGCTCAGGGACTATTTGATGACACAACCCCCCCCCCCTCATGCGACTGGTCAACAGCACCAGTCTGGTTAGCCAGATCCTGGTCGGTCTGGTACTCGGTATCCTCCTTGCCATGTTCATGCCGGAATGGGCCAAGGCAGCGGGTCTGCTTGGCAGCCTGTTTGTTGGCGCGTTGAAGGCGGTTGCTCCACTGCTGGTCTTTGTATTGGTAATGGCAGCGATCATCGGTCACAAGCAAGGTCAGAAGACCCGCATTCGCCCGCTGCTCGCACTCTACCTGTTTGGCACCTTTGCTGCCGCCATGGTGGCGGTGATCGCCAGCTTCCTGTTCCCCACCAACCTGCATCTGGTGGCCAATACTGCCGAGATCACCCCGCCGGGTGGCATCACAGAGGTGTTGCAGACGCTGCTGTTCAATGTGGTGACCAACCCGGTCAAGGCGCTGATGGATGCTAACTATATCGGGATCCTGGCGTGGGCCATCGGCCTGGGCATTGCGATGCGCCATGCCAACGAGAGCACCAAGGCGTTGATCACCGATCTTTCCCAGGGTGTCTCCACCATAGTGAAAGCGGTGATCCGCTGTGCGCCGCTGGGTATTCTGGGTCTGGTTGCCTCGACCCTGGCCGAAACCGGCTTCGATGCGCTGTTTGGTTATGCCCAACTGCTGATGGTACTGATTGGCTGCATGCTGTTTATCGCTTTCGTGGTCAACCCGCTGATCGTGTTCTGGAAGATCAAGCGCAACCCCTATCCGCTGGTGCTGACCTGCCTTAAAGAGAGTGGCATGACCGCCTTCTTCACCCGCAGCTCTGCCGCAAATATCCCGGTCAACATGGCGCTGTGTGCAAAACTGCGCCTGCCGGAAGATACCTACGCGGTCTCTATCCCGCTGGGCGCCACCATCAACATGGCTGGTGCCGCTATCACCATTACCGTGCTCTCCATGGCGGCGGTACACACCTTAGGCATGGAAGTGGATCTGGCCACTGCCGTGCTGCTCTCCGTGGTCGCGACGGTCAGTGCCTGCGGCGCTTCCGGCGTGGCCGGTGGCTCACTGCTGCTGATCCCGCTGGCGTGCAGCCTGTTTGGCATCGGCAACGACATCGCCATGCAGGTAGTGGCCGTGGGCTTTATCATCGGCGTGCTGCAGGATTCTGCCGAGACAGCGCTTAACAGCTCCACCGACGTGCTGTTCACCGCGGCTGCCTGTATGGCCGAGGATGAATCGCTGCTGGAACCCGCAGCACTGCCCAGCGGCGAGGCGTGATCCGATAGATTAAGTGTTTGATTCAGCCCCTCTTTTCGAGGGGTTTTTTACATCCACTCGCCGAGATTGATTGGGGGGAGGTGTTAACAAGAAAAGTGTCAGGTGCAGTGGGAAGCAGTCAGTCACTCTGGGTTCTGGATTATCGACCCGTCAAAGCCAACATCGATTCAGCGCTCACTATTCAGAATTGGGGCGGTCAGATTGCATTGCAGCCGATGGTCACTGCGCCTATCAACGCAGACTCCTGGTACAACCTTGGGGAGAGTGCTAAAACCGAGCGCAGCAACAAGGGGTCGGGGATCAAGCTGACCATCTTGTTTAAAGAGTGGTGTTCTGTCAGCGGTGAGACAGAGGCCAACACTCAAGGTCTGAACAAGCTGACATTGACTGGTTGGAGTAACCGGTCGTGCAGCTTCAATACCCTAACAGGGTCTGCTGATATCAAGGAGAGTTATGGTGATTTCTGGTGTATGGGGGAGATAGAGAAGGTGGCGTATCCTGCTGATTGATTCCCGCGAAGAATCTCAATTAACAGAGGTGATACGCCATGACCAATTCTACCCTCAGAGTCCT